>JAYVDU010000446.1:0-10823 GCA_043749245.1 Bacteroidota bacterium
TACGAAAACACTAGCCTTACAGGGGATGATGAATATGATTTTTTACGTGTAGTGGTAAAAGATGGCGTTACTATTAAGAAAAGCTCAAACTACTATCCACCCGTTAGGTTTGTGTAAGGTAGAGTTATCCTAAAATCAATTTTTTTAGTTGAAAATAAAAACATACTAAAAAACAATTACAAGTTAGATAACACTTACACGCAAACATAAAATTATAAAACAATGGAAGAAAGCAATAAACTAGAAGTTATTAAGGCAAATAATTATGACGTTCAACTCAGAGACTTTGAAGGAGGACTTATAAATTTTTTAGCCCAACACAACTTACCATCCGAAGGTATTTTTGTTGGCGTTCCTGAAAGGCTTAATGTTTTTAAAAATTTAGAAGGCGTTATTGCACAAATTGATAATAAAGAAAAACAGCAATCTTTATATCTCTCAAAATTTATTGCTGGCGTTGCTTCTGGACTTTTTGATGCTGCTTTAAATTATTTATGGGACGAAACAATATTGCAAATCAGAAAACGAGTTGTTCAATATGATTTGGAATATTTTTATGATAATTCTGTTACTGGGGAAAAAAGAAAGAGATTAAAGGACGAAGGAGATTTACCAAAAGTCGATGACTATGAACTAATAAAGGGGTCAAAAGAGATTGGTTTAATTTCCGAATTAGGATTTAAGCATTTAGAATACATAAATTATATGAGAAATTGGGCAAGTGCGGCTCATCCAAATCAAAATGAAATCTCAGGACTTCAACTTATTTCGTGGCTTGAAACCTGTGTAAAAGAAGTCATTTCATTGCCAATATCTAATATTACAATAAAAATTAAAAAGCTTCTCGCCAGCGTCAAGACTTCAAGTATATCTATCGAAGAGGCGCAGGATATTTCTGTATTCTTTACAAATCTGACCCAAGAACAAGTAAACAATCTTGTAATGGGTTTTTTCGGTATTTATATTAAATCAGATACAGAAAGTAAAACACTTCAAAATATAAATAGACTGCTTCCTTTAATTTGGGATAGAGTAGATGAGGATACAAAAAATTCATTTGGATTAAAGTATGGTAATTTTGTAGCTAATAATTATCAAGATGAAAGAAAACTGTCCCGAGAATTTTTACAACTTGTGAATGCAGAAAGTTATATTCCTGATGATTTAAGAATTCCTGAAATAGATACTTCTCTTGAAAATTTAATTTCATCACACAGAGGATTTAATAATTTTTATAATGAACCAACATTTGCATTACAATTATTAAGAATGGTTGGCGACCCTGCAAATGTACCTAAAGCATTAAACAAAAAGTATGTTTATATAATCGTAGAAGCGTTCTTGACAAATGGAAGGGGTGTAGCTGGATATGCTGAACCAGTTTATCTTCAACTTTTATCTCAATTAGATTCACATCAAGCTAATATTGCGGCATTGACATTTAATGATTCACAGATAGCTAGTAAATTGCAATTCGATTTGAGTCAACAAAAATTTAGAGAGTTAATTGAAATTATTAAGCCAATTATAACCACTCCTCCAATAAAAGATTTAATTGAAAAAATAGAAAAATATACTGGAAAACTTGAGAATATGAAATATGACAAGACTATTAAAACCAGTGTTGATAATTTGAAAGTTCTGTTAAAATAAAGCTAAGAGCCACTCTCTTGCTTCATTTATATCCGTAAAATATTCTTGCAGATATTTTTTTGATTCAAATTTTTTAAGAAATGATAGAACTCCCGATTTTAATTTGTTAGATACAACAATAGCACGAGCCTTCGTTTTATTTAAAGATGTTTCTTGCGCTGCTACTTTTTTTGCTTTTGGAGAAATAGTCCAATTGTTTCTCGAATCAAGTAATTTTAAAACAGATTTATTTTTTGATAAATGCCTTACAATTAAATTCAAATCTAAAATATCAAATTCATCAACGTCAACGGAATCAATCATTGTGATTAAAATGATTTCATCGTCATCAATTGAAATTTCTGCAACCCTTGTAGATATTTTACGTGATGTGTTCAATTTTAATACTATTTGAGTAATTAAAACTACATAAATAGCTTCGTTTTTATTTGTAAAATACTCTTGGAATTAAAATAAAAGTGAATTTTCTCGCTTTTATTTACTTGCATCAACTTCGTTCAAATACTCCCGAAATAGTCCTTAATCCTGACTTTTTTTCCATAACCCTCTCCATAATTCATCATAATTTTGTAAGGTTTGTTTTCAACTCCATCTAAACTCTCTAAAGTTTGTAAACGATACTAACAAGCATTGCAACAATCGCACCTGAGTTGTGAGCAATTTATATCACAGTTGTAAAAAGATGCTCCCAAATAAAACAGTTGATTAAAATAATTGGTACAGGGTAATGTACGTTAAAAATCCAATCCTTACTAAAATCACCTCACTCATCTTTGTGTAAAAAACAATTAATAACCTTTGGGTTTTAACTATTATTATATTGATTATCAATGCTTTATGGCATTAAATTTGTATCTTAGTAGTTGTAACCTAAATTTAAAAAAATGGGAAATGAAAAAAGGAAAATTAATCGAACTAGAAGCAACACAATTAATCAAACCAAAAATTAGTGTTGAAGAATTTAAAAAAACACTAAACAAAAATGGCGACAACTTTAGTGATGATGAAATAAAAGAAATTAGGGATTTTTTATACAACATTGCTGAAATAGATTTTTTATTGTACCAGCAATACATAAAAGAAAAAGCGGAGGAATTAAAATCAATAAATGAAAATAAAGAGGAAGCTAAAATCATCTCTTTAGTAAACAATGACCAAGAACAAAATACAAATCATTTAAAATCAGCATAAGAAATATGAAAAGGAAAGCAATTATTTACATTCGAGTTTCAACCGATGAACAAGCCGATAAAGGGTATAGCTTACAACATCAAATGGAACGACTAGAAAAGTTTTGTGAGATACACAATATTGAGGTAGCAGCAACTTTCAAAGAAGATTATTCAGCTAAGACTTTTAATCGTCCCGAATTTACTAAGCTATTAGCGATGCTAAAGAAAAACAAGAATTTAGCAGATATGTTACTCTTTACTAAATGGGATAGGTTTTCGAGAAATGCTGGCGATGCTTACGGTATGATAAATCAACTTAACAAATTAGGAGTTGAGCCACAAGCTCTGGAACAACCGCTAGATTTAAACGTACCCGAAAACAAAATTATGTTAGCTGTTTATTTAGCTGCACCCGAAGTAGAGAATGACCGTAGAGCATTAAATGTTTTAGTAGGTATGCGTAGAGCGAGAAAAGAAGGGCGATGGATGGCAACTGCTCCAAAAGGTTATAAAAACACCGTTGACGAGAATACTAGAAAAATTATAGCTCCAAATGAAGATGCAGTTTATGTGAAATTTATTTTTGAAGAAATAGCAAAGGGCGTTCATAACCTAGAGCAAGTTTGGCGTATGGCTTTAGAAAAGGGATTTGAATGCAGTAAAAACAATGTATGGGCATTAATTAGAAATCCTGTTTATTGTGGTAAAATTACAGTACCAGCATATAAAGAAGAGCCTCTTATGATTGTAGAAGGCACACACGAGCCAATTATATCAGAAGCATTGTTTTATAATGTACAAGATGTGTTAGATGGACGTAAACGAAATGTGCCAACTAAAAATACGAGTAAAGAAGAATTACCATTAAGAGGTTTTTTAATATGCAAACAATGCGGTTCGCATTTAACTGGAAGTGCATCTAAAAATAGAGTTGGAGATAGATATTTCTATTATCATTGTCGCAAAAAATGTAAGGAGCGTTTTAGAGCAAGTGAAGCAAATCGTTTATTCTTAAATGAGTTGTTAAAATTTGAATTTAAGGTAAATGTAATCGAAGGATACTATAAAGTGATGCACGAGATGTTTAAATTAAATGGCGAGGATAAAAGCCAAGTTGTTAAGCAAATTAACGCTGAAATACAATTAAACAAGGAGAGAGTTCAAAAGGCACAACAAATGATGTTGGATGGAGATATAAATGCTTCAGAGTTTAGAGATGTTAAAAGCCAGTACCAGCCCGAAATTGATAAATTAACTCGTAAGGCTGTTGAAGTTACTTCAATGGATTCCAACTATAAGAAATACTTAGATGATGGTTTTGGATTGCTCAAACACTTTGCTAGTGAATACAATAGAGCAACTTTAGATGTAAAACAAAAATTGATTGGTTCGGTTTTTCCTGAAAAACTAATATTTGATAAAAACGAATATCGAACACAAAATATGATGAGTGTTGTTTTTAAAATTTGCAGTAAAATCAATGCTTTTGGGGCAAAAAAAAGTGGGACAGAAGATAAAAAATTATCTCTGTCCCACAGGGTGATCCCGCTGGGATTCGAACCCAGGGCCCATACATTAAAAGTGTATTGCTCTACCAGCTGAGCTACGGAATCATTGAATTGTAAAGAACGTTTCTACTAATTCGGGGTGCAAATATATAAAGCTATTTGAAACTAACAAAATTTATTTTACTTTTTTTTTATTTCTTTTGTAAGGCTTGTTTTTAAAGGCTTTTAACTTTATTTTTATATCTGATTATGGATTTTACACCTCAAATAAATTTATTAAGCGGATTTTCTAATTATAAATTCGGACAAACTATTGCCGAAGCAGAATTAATATTTGGTAAACCCGAAGAAACTCAAGTATTAGATGATACTATTTTAGAAACATCTTGCACAGTACTTCACTACTGGGAGTTTGGATTCTCGTTATTCTTTGACAATAAAAACCTAAAAAAATTCAGCAGTGTAGAAGTTGATAATGATGAAACCACTCTGTTTTCTGAACTGGTTTTTAAGCTTAAAGAAACACAACTAATTGATTTAATGAAACTAAATGGTTACCCCCTTACCGATACCGAACAACAGGAATGGGGCGAAAAGCGAATTAGTTTTGATAATGGGGGCCTAGATTGCTATTTCGAAAACGGGAAATTAGTCTCTATCAACTTTGGCGTAATTGACGACATCAATAATTACGCATTTTTACCGAATTAATTCAGTTGAAGAGATATTGAGATAGAGAATTAGAGAGTTGGAAAATATAATATCACAGAACTTGAAAATTATAATAACGCTATGATGAAAATTTTAAACTAAATACCTCACGATTTAATCAAATTAATAACTCTATAATTAAATAACTCAACAATTAAATTATGCCTGGAACAGAATTATTTGGCGCAGAAGAGCGCAAGGAAATTGAAGATGTATTGTCAACAGGAATTTTATTCCGTTACAATCATGATGCACAACGCAATAACATTTGGAAAGCAAAAGATTTTGAAGCGGAAGCTAAAAAAATTACTGGAGCAAAATATGCCTTGGCTGTATCTAACGGTTCTGCTGCTATTTTAGCGGCCTTAGCGGCTAGTGGTATCGGCACTGGTGATGAAGTTATTTGTCCGCCATTTACATACATCGCTACTATCGAAGCCGTTTTAATGTTAGGCGCTTTACCTGTGTTTGCCGAAATTGATGAAACTTTATGTTTAAGTGCAGAAGGTATCAAAAAAGTAATCACACCAAAAACAAAAGCAGTATGTTTAGTTCACATGTGTGGCGGTAATGCTAACATGGACGACATTATGGTTATTGTAAAACAACATAACTTAAAATTAGTAGAAGATGCCGGGCAAGCATTTGCAGCTTCATACAAAGGAACAGCAACCGGTTTGTTTGGAAGTGCTGGTGCTTATTCTTTTGATTTTTTCAAAATTGCTACAGCTGGCGAAGGCGGTATTTTTGTTACAAACGATGAAGCTATTTATAAATTAGCAGATAGTTATTGCGATCATGGTCACGACCATATTGGTAATAACCGCGGCATGGAAAATCATCCTGTCATTGGATTCAATTACCGTATCTCTGAATTACACGCTGCAGTAGGTGCCGCGCAAACACGCAAAGTTCCTGCTATTCGCGAAGCGAACTTAAAAAATAAAGCATTCTTACAAAAAGAATTATCTAAAGTAGAAGGCATTAATTTTTCTAAATTAGGTGATGATAACGGAGACTCTGGAACATTCTTAAATATTTTAATGCCTGATACAGAAACAGCTAAACGCACCATTGACGAGTTTAATAAAGCAGGTGTTGGTGGATTTAATTATTGGTTCACAAATATGTATCATTTTATCAATCAATGGGAACATATCAAGGGCTTGAAAACAGCTTCTAAATTAGCAATTCAAGTGTTAGGTGCTCCTCAAGATTATCACAATTTAGATATTCCTAAAACTCAAGCAATAGTTGGTCGTTTAATTTCTTTTGGTATCCGTTGTACTTGGACAGAAGAAGAATTAAAAACCTTAGCTGCAAAAATTTCTGAATGTGCTACTAAAGCGTTAAAGCCTGTTAATGCTTAATGAATTTAACTAAAGAAATATTTTGGGATGTAGATTATACTAAACTCGACTATGATAAAAGTGCGAATTGGGTAATTTGTAGGGTGTTGGATAGAGGTTCGTTAAACGATTGGAAAGAAATGAAAGTACATTATGGTATTGATAAAATATTAGATGCTGCAAAAAACGTAAGGTATCTTTCAAAAAAAACAGTTTATTTTTTAAGTGCAATTTATGATGTTCCATTAACACAATTTAGATGCTACAACTTGATGCAGTTCCAACAGGAACATTGGATATATTAGAATACTTTGTGAATTTGCCTTGTATGAAAGGGTTTTATCTTGTAGGGGGAACTTCGCTTGCACTACAAATTGGTCATCGTTTATCAATTGATTTAGATTTTTTTTCGGACACAAAAAAAGATATGTTAGAAATAGAAAATGAATTATTATTTATTGAAGGCATTAAACTAAATAAATCATCGGCTTATGCTTTATTTTTAGAATATAAAGGAGTTAAAATTGATATTTTAAATTATCCCTACAAATTTATTTCTGAACCCATCTTATATAAAGGAATCACACTTTGCAACATAGATGATATTTGTGCTATGAAACTGAAAACAGCTATGAATAGAGGTGCTAAAAAATATTTTTACGATATTTATTTTTTATTACAACAAACAACGCTTGCAAATATGTTTGAATTGTTTGAGAAAAAATACACCAACATTACACCAGTTGCAATATTAAAAAGCCTTACTTATTTCGAAGACGCAGAAGAAACAGAAACTCCCGTTCTTTTAAAAGAAAAATCATTAACTTGGGGACAGGTAAAAAAAACAATTACAAAAGAGACTCAAAACTATTTTAAAAACTAATGCAACACAAAAATTTTAAAAACATTGATAAAGTAACATACGGTCGTGGTTCTTTTGCGCAATTAGCAGAAACAGTTGAGCACGTTCGTAAAGAAAACAATAAGTACTTTGTTTATGTGGTAGATAATTATTTTAAAGGCAAGCCTTTATCAACTCAGCTTCAAAACAAACCTGATGATTTAATTTATTATATCGATGTTGATCCTCATGAACCTAAAACAGAACAAATAGATACACTTCGCGATGAAATCCTTGCTAAACAAGGCTTACCAAGCGGTGTGATTGGTATTGGCGGTGGTAGTATTATGGATATTGCAAAAGCCTTATCGCTAATGCTAACGAACGAAGGTTCTTCTACTTTATATCAAGGATTAAACTTAGTGAAGAAACCGGGTATTTATCATTTAGGTGTACCAACTATTTCTGGCACAGGCGCCGAAGTATCAATGACAGCAGTGCTTACAGGACCCGAAAAAAAATTAGGTTTAAAATGCGATTGGACAGTTTTCAATCAAGTGATTTTAGATCCTGAATTAATTGCTTCTGTCACTACCGATTGGTGGTTTTATACAGGCATGGATACTTACATCCACTGTATCGAATCTGAAACTGGTATTCGTAACAATGCCTTTAGTTTAGCCTATGGCGAGCAATCTCTTAAATTGTGCCGCGAAGTATTTTTAGGAGAAAATGCTGGTCGTACTCCCGAAAACGATGATAAATTAATGGTGGCCTCTTTAATGGGAGGTTTAAGTTTAACTTATAGTGAAGTTGGTGCATGCCACGCTATCAGCTACGGTTTATCTATGATTTTGGGCACTCGTCACTGTTTAGCAAACTGTATTATCTTTCAACATTTAGGTGATATATATTTGAAAGGACATAGTGAGTTTATGCAAATGATTGAGAAGCATAATATTGTGTTGCCTCAAAACCTTAGTAAAGACTGGACAGAAGAGCAAATTACAGCAATGGCAACGGTTTCTTATAATTTACCATTTATGTGGAATCACGCTTTTGGCGATAATTACAAAGAAATAGCTACCTTAGATTATATTAGAAATTTATTTAGAAGGTTGTAAATATGATACATACGAAACAAGAACTCCTACTTATTTTAAATAATAACGCAGAGATTATTAGAGGTTATGGAATTAATAAATTAGGTGTGTTTGGATCTTTTAGACACGATAAAGCAACTAATAAAAGTGATATTGATTTTTTGGTAAATTTTATTCCGGAAAAAAAAACATATGACAATTTTTTTCATTTACATGAATTTTTAGAAGAAAAAACTGGACGTAAAATAGAATTAGTAACAATTCAGTCATTAAGTAAATATATTGGACCTCATATTTTAAAAGATGTAGAATATGTTATTAACTGATGTTGAAAGAGCGAGGCATATTTTAGTTGAGTGTGAATTTTTATCAGAATATGCGCACAAAAGTACTTTTCAACTATTTATTTGTGATGAATTTGCAAAACGAGCAGTATCACGTTCTTTAGAAATAATTGGGGAAGCAAGCAAACGTTAATCAGTTGAGTTTAAAGAATTATGTTCTGAAATAAATTGGCGAAAAATTGCAGGAACAAGGGATAAATTAATACACAATTACGAAGGCGTTGATTTTGAGTTAATATGGAATATATTAGTAAATGAAATACCTAAACTAATTGAAAGTTTGAGAAAAATTGACGAATTTCATTAAAAAATAAAAAACAAAAAACATGTCAAAAAAAATAGTAAAAGTAGGAGATATTGAATGTGGAAGTAAAGAATTATTCTTGATTTCAGGGCCTTGCGTTATTGAGGACGAATTAATCATGATGAAAACTGCCGAGAAATTAAAAGAAGTTTCTGAGCGTTTAAACATCAAAGTAATTTACAAATCATCTTTCACCAAGGATAATCGTAGTAGCTTAGATTATTACCAAGGACCTGGTTTAGCAGCAGGTGTTAAGCTATTAGGAAAAATTAAAGAACAATTTGGATTTCCTGTATTAACAGACATTCACTCGCACGACCAAGCAGCAGCAGCAGCAGAGGTTTGCGACGTATTACAAATTCCTGCATACTTATGTATGCAATCATCTTTATTAGTAGCTTCTGCAAAAACGGGACGCGTCATCAATATTAAACATGGTCAGTTTTTGGCACCAGATAATATGAAACATCCAGTACAAAAATGTATTGATAGCGGAAATGATCAAGTGATTTTAACAGAACGTGGTTACTCTTTTGGATACAACGATTTAATTGTAGACCCTCGCGCTTTTTATCACATGAATAATATTGGTTATCCGGTGGTGTTTGATGTGACTCACTGTGTGCGTAAATATGGTATTCCAAGCTCTGATAAAAAAGGTGGTGCTCGTGAGTTTTTACCGGTATTAGCAAGAGCAGGTGTAGCAAGTGGCATTGATGGTATGTTTATTGAAACGCATCCGGAACCTGAAAAAGCCTTATGTGACGCAGCTTCACAACTATGTGTGTATGATTTGGAAGAATTTTTAAAACCAATCATCGAACTACATAACGTAGAAGTCAAATACAGATAACGGCTGTATTTCATCCTCATTATTATTGATTTTTGTCTTTATTTTAAATAAGGATTTAAATTATTATGTGCTAAATATCGCATTAACGGTAGTATAGTTATCCGTAATAATTTGTATCTTTAGGTATCTTAATTAGACTAAATCATGAAAACTCTAAAAATATCCACATTACTATTTATTATTTTAATTATTAGTAATAATATAATTTCTCAAATTAGCGTATATAAACCCTTTCCTCAGGTATATGGGCACTGGCGTATTAATCAGCAACATTTTGGAAGCCCTCCAGGCCCTCAAACTCTAAGTTATCACGATTATGTAGCAAATGGTGATACTGTCGTTGGAACTTATACATACAAAAAAGTAACATATTTTAGTCAAACAGGTCCTTTGACTTTTAGTCCACATGTTTTTAAATTTGCGTATAGAAATGACATCCCAAATAAAAAAGTGTACTATTTAGATGTAACAGGTGGCATTAATAAAGATACCTTATGGTATGATTTCAATTTGAATGTAGGGGACACAATTAAAAATACTTATGCTTATTCCAATCAAGGTTCGATTAACGGAAATCAAAGAAATATTGTTACTTCAATAGATAGTATTTTAATATGTAGTGTATATTATAAAAGATTTAATGTTAATTGTAGCTCACCGTTTACTGGTTTATCATTAATTGAAGGGCTAGGATTTGAAGATAGATTTGTGCAAACAGGCTTTCAGGGGAGCTGTCCATTTGAACCTGCAGATTTATATGGTTCTGGATTTTCTTCCTGCGATGTTGGTATTAACGAAATTAATATCGCAAAAAATAACATTCATATTTATCCAAATCCAATAACATCTGATTTTAAAATCAATACGACCTTAATGCTTGCTAATTATACCATCTTAAATAATTTGGGTGAAATTGTACAACAAGGAAAATACACAAATCAAGAATCAATTCTTTTTTCTGAATACTTAAATGGCTTGTATTTAA
>JAYVDU010000447.1:0-10793 GCA_043749245.1 Bacteroidota bacterium
GAATTTGATTGGTAAGAAAAACAAATCTCCATAAAAAAAGGGAGATTACTAATCTTTAGTAACTCCCTTTTATTGTAATTTTATTTCGGACGCTAATGGTAGCAAAACAAAAAAGAGATGGCGATTGGAACATTTATCAAAAATCAAGAAAGAATACAACTAAGGCAAAATCTATTTGGAATGACAACGATGTAATTAGCGAACAAGGGACTATTGAGATTGGTAAATTAGGGCTTAAAAATATTTTCGACCATCCCAAACCATTAGAATTAGTAAAAAGGACTATAAAAATTGGGGCATCCAAAGACGATATTATTTTGGACTTTTTTTCTGGCTCAGCAACAACCGCTCACGCAGTAATGGAATTGAACAAAGAAGATGGAGGTAATAGAAAATTTATTTGTGTACAGATTCCTGAACCAACAGATGAAAAAAGTGAAGCGTTCAAAGCAGGGTATAAGAATATAGCAGATATAAGTAAAGATAGGATTCGTAGGGCTGCTGCTAATATTCAAATAGAAATAAATGAAACAAAGAAGAAAGAACAAAGCTCTATTTTTGGTTCTTCATTATTGAATACAAAGTTAGACTTAGGTTTTAAAGTGTTTAAGCTTGCCAAATCCAATTTTAATGTATGGAATAGTTCGTTGCAAAAAGAGCCCGAAGCAATACAAACAGCATTAGAAATTCACACCGAGCATATTAATCCTGAAGCTACACAAGAAGCAATATTATTTGAGTTACTTTTAAAATCAGGCTTCTCACTTACCACACCAATTGACCAATTAACGATTGAGGAAAAAAAGGTATTTAGTATTGCAGAAGGGGAACTGTTAATTTGTTTGGAAGATGAGCTTACACACGAGCTATTAAAAGGAATTGCGGAACTTAAACCAAGTCGTGTTATTTGTTTAGATAAATCATTTAAAGGCGATAATGCAGATGCTTTAAAAACCAATGCAGTTCAAATAATGAAAAGTAAAGGAGTTGTTAATTTTAGAACGGTATAGGTATGTTAATTAATCAACTTGATTCAACCCACATTAATTCCTTAACTGATTTACAGTTAACGGAATTATTGCATAGACTCATTCGACTTGAGGCAGAAAAATATTCAATGAATTACTCATTTTTTGTTCCTGATAAAATTACAAGAGCGGATGGAGGTGAAGATGGTGGAATAACTTGTGATAACCCAAACGGGAGTAATTGGATAAATGAAAAAAATATTATTTTTCAGAATAAAGCGAAAAATCTAACACCAAAAGAATGTGAAAAAGAAATTTTGAGTATTCCGCTAATTGGGAAGAATAAAGTAAAAAAGCAAATTGAAAAGGTTTTAGATAGCGGAGGGAAATATATTCTTTTTATGCGCTATCATCCCGGCTCTAAAGCTGATTTAGACACAAGAATTGATGCGTTTTACAATGCTACCAAAAAGGTAAAGAAAAAATATAAAAAGGAGCAATTTGATGTTTATGATGGAAAAAAAATTGCCGATTGGGCTAATAATTTCATTGAAACAATAATTTTAGTTCAAGAATTTAATGGTATTACAAGAATAAGTGGCTTATTAACCATTGATAAATGGGGCGAATATGAGAGTATAAAAACAAATCCATTTTTTTCTAATGATTCTATTAATGGAATAATTGAAGGGATAAAAAAAGAACTTAATAATAAAAACGTCACAATAAGAATTGTAGGTCATTCGGGTTTAGGAAAAACTCGTTTAGTATATGAATCACTTCATAAATTAGAAAATGCTTTTGGAAGTATTGTATATTATTGTGTTGAAACTAATCAGAACGATATTATAGAATTTATAAGAACCAATAACGGTTCATTAAGTGGGATTTTAGTTATTGACAACTGTGATTATGATTTACATAACAAACTAAAAAAAGAAGTATCAAGAGGGGATAGTAATTTTAAGCTAATTACCATTGACTATGATGTTGATGAAATGTTCGATAAAACAAGGCAAATCAATCAAACATATTTCTATCTCAAAAGTGAATTATATAAAGATGTTGTAATAAAAATTTTAGAAAATGCCTTTTCAGGTAGATTGAAAAAAAATGAAATCGAAGAGATTGCTGCATACTCAGATGGCTATCCAATTATGGCTGTTTATTTTGCTCAAGCGAGGCTTGACGGTAACGAAAGTCTTTCAGAGTTGCTCCATACCGATATAAAAGAAAGATTAGTTTTTGGTCGTGATTACACAAAAAAGGAGGAATTTCAAGAGCAATATAATCTTATACAAGCCTGTTCGGTATTTACAGAGTTTGGTTATCCTTTTCCTGAAATTGAAACTCTTTTTGGCAAAGAAATTTTTGAGCGAGCAAAGGAACAAGCCAAATTTATATTTGGTTCAGTATGTAATCAACCTATTCACGAATCTAAATTTGTGGATTATTGTAATTATTTTTATAAGAGGGGGATATTAGAAAGAAGGGGTAATAGTTATTTAGTTAGACCTAATCCCCTTGCCATAAAATTAGCAATGGAATGGTGGAAATCATTCTTAGATGTTAATTCTAAATTAAAAGAACTATTGCCTAAAATTGAAACACTTGGGTTAAGCATATCATTTGTTGAGCGTTTTAAACATTTAGACCAGCTAAATGAGGCGAAAAAAATTGCGAATGATTTTTGGGGCGAAAAAAGCCCTTTTGGTTCAGCGGAAGTACTAAATACTGAAATGGGTTCACGCCTCTTCCGCTCAGTTGTTGATGTGAACCCTGAAGCAACTGTGAAATCCTTGAGGCTTTTAACTGAAAACAAATCAATAGAAGATATAAGGGCAATTAGTATTGGAAGAAGAAATTTAGTATGGGCTATTGAAAAATTACTTTACAGAGAGGAATCATTTAATGATGCGGCTAAAACCTTGTATGATTTTGCAACTGGTGAAAATGAAAATATTGGAAATAACTCAACAAACCAATTTCTACAAATATTCCACATATTTTTACCCGGCACAGTTGCCAATTTTAATTCGAGAATTGAAATAATTAAATATGGACTATCAAAAAAATCAGTCGAATATAATAGAATTGCTATACTGGCATTAGGCAGTTCATTAAAAGCTGAAAATTTTCATCGTATGGGTGGGGCTGAAAAACAAGGAGCAAATCTAATCTTTGTAGATTATCAGCCGAATGATTGGCAAGAGATATTTGAATATTGGAAATTTGCAATGGAAACACTCACGGAGTTTGCATTGAATGATACAGAATTAAAAGAACTGGCTATGGAACAGATTGCCAATTCAATCAGAACAATGTTTTCTCACAATCAAATAGAATTAATTTCGGAAACAATTCGTAAAGTATATACTACCAACAAAATCTATTGGGAAGGTGCGATTAGAGGCTTAAATTGGACTCTAAAGTATGCGAAACTTCACGATGAAAGAAATAATATAGTAAAGGAGCTTTTGAATTTTATAACACCAAATGACATTGAAAACCAATTTAAAATGTTCGTGTCAAAACCTGAATGGGAACACGAAAAAGATGAAAAAGGTGATTACATTGATGTTTCAGCAAATAAAGTAGCGGAATTTGTAACAGATTTACATAGTAAAGGTGTTGAAATAAAAGACTATTTTAAACTGATTGTTGAAGGAGAACAAAGGCAAGGGTTTAACTTTGGTGTTAATCTATCGAAAGTATATGGCAATCAATTAGAGCTTGGAAAATCACTTATTGGTGAGCTAAAAAAAATCAAAAAAGAAAGTCAAAATTCAGATGCTTTAGGTGGTTTAATTTATGATTCTGCTGTTGAAATTAAATGTGCTTTATTGAATGAGGTATTACAAGACCCCTTAATTTATTTTCACGCTTTTTATTTAATGAGGGTTTCTAATCCTACAAAGGAGGATATATTTAAACTATTTCCAATTGTAAGTAAAGAGCCAACTTATATTGTTTACTTCAATAATTTTATTTATGGTAGGGCTTTAGATAATTTAAGTACAGAAGATGTTATTGATTTCTGTAATGAAATTGCTAAATATGATTTACAAGGCAAATGGGTTTCCATTGCTATCATAAGTCAATATTGCTACAATAATCAGGAATTTTGGAATAAGTGCAAGTCTTTTATTAAACAATTAATTATCAGCGATAACTTTTTGAATGGTATTGATAAAGTTAGAACAATGGATGAATATCATTGGTCTAATTCAATAATTAAGTTGCTGAAAGAAGAAAAAGACGAACAATTTGCCAAAGAAATATCCAAACAAATATTAGAGGCATTTGCAGGTGTTAGAGTAAGTTCCGTTGATGTTTATTTAAAAAATTTATGTTTAGAGTTAATTACTGAATACTTTGAAATCTTTTGGAATGTTATATCGACAGGAATTCTTGGTGCGGCATACCTCAATATTAAATTCACGTTAGGCTCTCACAATGGTAGTTGGGGAGATAGAGGATTGTTATTTAAAGGGAATAATGATTTAATCTTTGAGTGGTGTAAATTAAATAGACCAAAGGGAGCGTTACGAATTGCGTATATGATGCCTATTTACGAGAATCAAGAGGGGAAATCATTATGGCATCCGTTTGCATTAAAAATGATTAATGAGTTTGGAAGTGATGAAGGATTTTTACGAGAATTAAGTGCCAATATGGGTAGCTTCAGTTCTGTTGGCTCATCAATAGAATATTATGAAATGCAAATTGAGTTAATAAAAAAATTAGTAAATCACGGTAATTTAACTGTTCGAGAATGGGCAAAGGAAAAGTTAAATGGACTTGATAGAACAATTCAAAGAGAAAAAATTGACGAAGATTCAAGAAGTTAAATATGAAAATAAAATTCGATAGCACACAGCAATACCAAATAGATGCTGTAAACAGTATGGTAGAATTGTTTGATGGGCAACCATTAAATAAGGGTGATTTTTCTATTTCGTTTGAAACCGCTAATGTGGGTATTTTCAGTAGTCAGGTACAAACAGAATTAGGTATTGGCAATAACCTTGTTTTAAATGATGAAGCGGTATTAAACAACATCATTAAAATTCAAGACAAAAATGATTTAGACCGTATTTCATTATCGGACTTTAAAACCAACGGTTATAATTTTTCAATAGAGATGGAAACTGGTACTGGTAAAACGTATGTTTACTTGCGTACTATTTTTGAGTTGAGCCAAAAGTATGGCTTTAAAAAATTTATTATTGTTGTGCCAAGTGTTGCTATTCGAGAAGGTACAAACAAAAATATTGAAATAACAGAAGAGCATTTTAAAGCACTTTTCAATAATATTGAGTTTGAATATTTTTTGTATGATTCAAAAAAAGCAAACAGGCTTCGCCAGTTTGCAACAAGCAATCAAATACAAATTATGATAATTAATATTGATGCGTTCCGTAAAGATTTTTCAGATAGTGAAGATGATAAAAAGAGTAACGTAATTTTTAAAGAGAGTGATAAATTAAGTGGGCGTAAACCAATCGAGTTTGTTCAAGCAACAAAACCTATTGTTATTATTGATGAACCGCAAAGTGTTGATAATACACCCAAAGCACAGGAAGCAATTAAATCATTAAATCCCTTGTGCATTTTCCGTTATTCAGCAACACATAAAAATCCGTATAATTTAGTTTACAAATTAGACCCGATTAAGGCTTATGAATTGAAATTGGTAAAACAAATTGTTGTTGCATCGGTTCAGGGTTCTAATTCAAATAACGATGCGTATGTAAAGCTCGTTAAAACCGATAATAAGAAAGGAATCACAGCCGAAATTCTTATTCATCAAAACGCCAGTAGTAGTGTTAAAGAAAAAAAGATAAAAGTAAAACAAGGCGCAGACCTTTATGAATTATCTAATAATCGTGAGCTGTATAAAAGCGGTTACGAAATAACTGATATAAGTGCAGAGCCGGGCAATGAATACATTGACTTTAGTAATGGTAAGCGATTGGCTTTAGGGCTTGAAATGGGCGGCATTAAGGAGGATTTAATGGAGGTACAAATCCGCAACACTATTCAACGTCATTTAGATAAAGAGCTTCAAGTAAAAGAAAAAGGCATCAAAGTATTATCGTTATTTTTTATTGATTCAGTAAAGAATTATCGTTACTACGATGAAGATGGAAAACCACAAAAGGGAAAGTTTGCCGAGTGGTTTGAAAAGCATTATAACGAGCTTATAGCATTGCCAAAATATCAAGGACTAAATATTCATCCGTTAGATAAAATACACGATGGTTATTTTTCGCAAGATAAAAAAGGCGTTTTTAAAGACACTAACGGAACTACAAAAGATGATGATGATACCTACGCAAAAATTATGCGTAACAAGGAGCAATTACTATCATTAGAAGAGCCATTAAAATTTATATTTTCTCACTCTGCATTGCGTGAGGGTTGGGATAATCCGAATGTGTTTTTGATATGCACATTAAATGAAACACGTTCAGCAATGAAAAAGCGTCAGGAAATTGGGCGTGGTTTACGCTTACCTGTTAATCAAGATGGAGAAAGAGTATTTGACGAGGGCATTAATAAGCTGCTTATTGTAGCCAACGAAAGTTATGATGATTTCGCTCGCTCACTACAAACGGAATATGAAGAAGATTGCGGAGTAACTTTTGGCAAGATTCCAGTAACAGGATTTTCAAAATTAGTACGTGTAGTTGATGGAGAAGAAAAAATGTTAGGTAGAGAGGAATCAGAAAAAATTTATACTATCTTAAAAGCTAACGGTATCCTTGATGAGAAAGGAAAAATACAACCTGCATTTAATCCGAAAAAGGAGGGCTTCACATTAAACTTAGGAGAAGAATTAAAGGAACTGGAAGCTGAAATTATCGCAACACTTGAAACTTACCAGTTAGAACGTCATATCAAAAAAGACGAAGAGCCTAAAGCGTTAGTCCTAAAAAAACGAATCGAATTAGATGAAGATTTTAAATCTCTTTGGGACAAAATAAAATTCCGTACTACATACAATGTCGATTATAAAACCGATGAGTTAATTGCAAATTCCATTAAAGCAATTAAACAAATGGAAAAGATTGAGCCTGTAAAAGTGGCTTATCGTGAGGACTTGATTGATATTGCAAACAAAGGAGTTGTAACAACAAACATTCGTAGCAATGAAATTAAAATTGAATATGCAGGTGCATTGCCCGATGTTATCGCTTATTTACAAAAGGAAACAGAACTTACAAGAAAAACATTAGTTAAAATTATTTCGGATAGCGTTCGCTTAAATGAGTTTGTAATCAATCCGCAAAAATATATGGATGCTGTTGCATCTATTATAAATAAAGAGCTACACCGATTAATGATTGACGGTATTAAGTACGAAAAACTAACTACTGGAATTACTGAATGGAGTATGCAGTTGTTTAAAGACAGAGAAATTTTAAGCTACTTAAATAATCGTTTCGATGTAAACAAATCAATTTATGATGCGATAGTTTACGATTCCGAAATTGAAAGGAAATTTGCAGAGGATTTAGATAAACGAGAGGATATTCGATTATTTGTAAAACTGCCGAACTGGTTTAGAGTAGAAACACCAATTGGAGAATATAACCCTGATTGGGCGATTGTAAAGCACAACGACGAAACAATTTATTTAGTAAGGGAAACGAAAGGTACAAAGAACTACGAGCAACTTCGTAATTCCGAAGCGGATAAAATTAAATGTGGTCGTAAACATTTCGAGGCACTTGATACAAATTTCGATGTTGTTACTTCTGCTAAAGAAATTTAGGAATTATACATAATACTGCATAAAATTATTAAAGACCACACAAATGAACGTTTGTAAACATAGTTTTACATAAGTCGAAATCGAACCACCAAAGCCTTTTGCAAATTTGCAGTATGCAATTTTCAAAAGGCTTTTTCATTAATAATAGTTTAAATTATTCAGTTATACATTCATTATCAAATGATTGTGTAGTTCGTAATATTTTCACTTTTTATTTACGTAACTTGTTGATTATCATTATACTTGCATTGTATTTAGCAGGTATTTGTTTTCTCGAAAATTCGTTCTTTTTAAAGTTTAATAATTTCTTTTTAGTAAGCTATTCATAATGAATTATGGAGCTGAAAATAAAAAGGTATCGTTAATTGAGTGTAAAAAAGCACTCAATATAAACGGACTTTGCTATACAGACGAAGAGATTTTAAAGATTAGAGATTGGCTATATCGTGTTGCTGAAATTACGATTGATGCCTTAGATAAAAATGCAAACACAACATTTGAAAATACAGAAACAACAAGTTCAATAAAAAATAAAGATAACCCCTAAAACTAATTATTATGAAACGTAGAGCTATCATATACACCCGTGTATCAACTGATGAACAAAACAACGGATACAGTCCATCAGACCAAAAAGATAAGCTCTACAAATATTGTGAACATAATAATATTGAAGCCGTTGGTTTTTACCATGATGACGAAAGTGGTAAAACTTTCAATCGCCCTGAATGGATTAAGATAATGGCTTTCATTAAAAAGAATAATGGATATGTAGATAATATCCTTTTCTTAAAGTGGGATAGATTTTCTCGTAATGTAGCCGAAGCCTATATTACCATTCGTGATTTAAAAAAAATGGGTGTAGAGCCTCAATCTATTGAGCAACCATTGGATTTTGAAATCCCTGAAAGTAAAATTATGTTAGCAATATACCTTGCTGCACCCGAAGTGGATAATGACCGCAGGGCATTAAATGTGTTTCACGGTATGCGTAGAGGTAAAAAAGAAGGGCGTTGGTTAGGCTCTTGTTTAAAGGGATATATCAATACTCGTGATGAAAATAATCGACCCGTAATAGCACCTGAAGGCGGAATTAAAGAAGAGTTAGTGAAAAGTGCTTTTAATGAATTTGCAGGCGGAATGTATAATATTGAGGAACTAAGAAAAAAACTCAATAAGCAGGGCTTAAAATGCGAAAGAAACTCGTTTTGGTTACTATTACGAAACAAAGGATACATAGGTAAAGTATTTGTGCCTGCATTTAAAGATGAGCCTGCATTATGGGTTGATGGCTTGCATAAACCCTTAATTGACGAAGAAACATTTTATAATGTTCAGGATATTTTAGAGGGTAGAAAAAAGAACCTCCCTAATAAATTTCAAACGGTTAGAGATGAGTTTCCATTAAGAGGTTATTTAGCTTGCCCACTATGTAGTAGAACGCTTACCGCATCAGCATCAAAAGGACGTGCAGGCGGTAAATTTTTCTATTACCATTGCAGTAATGGTTGCAAGGAGCGTAAAAAAGCATCTGTTATAAACGAGGGTATAGTAAATCACTTATCAAAATACAATGCCGAACCCCAACTCATTACATTATTTGGCACTATTTTAAAGCAAGAGTTAAAGCAGAATAACTCCATTGGCAGAAAAGAAATTGAGGCAATAGCTAAATCCGTTGTCAAGTTAAAACAACGTTTAAAAAATGCAAAAGATATGATGTTAGACGGAGAGTTTTCGGCATCTGAATACAAGGATATGAAAATTGAAATTGAAGCCGAGTTAGACAAATTAAACAGAGAGGAAGTGCAATTTCGTCAAGGTTTAGAAAACTATGATAGTAAAATTGATGACTGCCTTGACTTCTTTATAAACCTCAATAAATACTATACTTCTAAGAATACAGAGATAAAACAAAAAATAATTGGTTCGATGTTCCCTGAAAAATTGATTTTTGAAAATAACGAATATCGAACCACAAAAACCAACGATGCCGTATCGTTATTTTGCGCTATTGATGAGGATTTTGAGGGAAATAAAAAAGGGAAGAAAACTGATTTATCAGTTTCTTCCCTTAGAGTAGCCCGTACGGGAATCGAACCCGTGTTTCGTCCGTGAAAGGGACGCGTCCTAACCCCTAGACGAACGGGCCATTAAATTAATGGAGTGCAAATTTACACTTTTTTTTGTATTACCAAAAAAAAGTTTAAAAATTAGCGCAAATTATAAGTATAAAAAGATTATTTTTTCCTAACGCTTATAAATAGCATCTAATTCAGCTATTTAAAGGCCTTGATATAATGCAAGCGCATCCTTACGTTGAGTGCTTAATTGCTTCCATAAAGCCGACTGAGATGACTTTAATTTTATTGCACGATAGATGCCCATCGTTTTTTTACGGAAAGGAGAAAGCCAAATACAAATACGACCAGCTAAAACAAACATAAATACAGTCAATAAACCATACCAGTAACTTGAGCATAGAGTAGTAATGGTATAAATGAGGGCATAATTAAGTAAAAACAACACAGCACCAAAGCCAAGGTAGAAAGAAGCTTTAAACTCAACTAACTTTATTTTTGTACGCACTAACATTGCTGTCAATTTATAAGGAAGGTAGTTTCCTAAAACACCCACGACATATATAGGAATCATGGCTACTATAAATAGACAACGAGCTATAAGGTTAGCATAATTAATCATATACTGTTTGGCAGGGTTTAATAACCAATCCTTCAAGTGTTGATTTTCAATCGCTTTTGCGTAAGCCGTTGTTTGATAAGCGAGTTCGGTTACTTGCTCTGGATTAATTAATTCGGCGGCATTAATAGTTTCAGCAACGCTTGTTGAAAATTTGAAGCTATCCTCCAAATTAGAAAAACGGTACTTATGTTTTTTGAAATAAGCATACTTATAAATTTCTTCAATATGCTCAATCACTTTTTCATTGCGAGGATGATTGATATTCACAATCAATTCCTTCATACGTGGCGCTAAATCAAGCAAAAACTGATTCATGGTTTTGGCTGGCGCTTCTTTGTAGG
>JAYVDU010000448.1:0-3293 GCA_043749245.1 Bacteroidota bacterium
CTATAGCGGAATTGAACAAGCGGTAACGACTGGCAGCGATGGTAAGTTTAGCTTTTCATACTCGCTTAAAACAGGAAGTGGTGTTGGCTCCGGCAGCACAAATCCAAATACACTTTATTTTTCAAGTTATGACACATCAAAATACAGATATTTGTATCCTGAATTTGATCTAATATCTGTAAGTGTAGACACAAATCTTAACACAATCTATCTATATAAAAAAATTGACAAGCTTGTAAGAAAGGTAAAGTTTACTAATTCATTAAATGTTGGGGAAGTTTTAGAAGTAATAACAACTGATGCTGCTGGGGCTCAATATAAAAATTTGAATGGACCAATTGCAGCAGGAACACTTCTTTTAGTTGACACTATTAACAATTATAAAATTTCAAGACTTAATTTGCAAACAAAAAAGTATACCATTTTATCTGTCTTAAAAAAACCGATGTATCAGACTAACTTAAATATCTTTTTAGACATTGGAGACGAAAATTATCGGGAAATATTAATGACCTACTAAAAAAGCCAGCAGCCAACACGTAGTATTTCCAAAAAACGGGCAGACAGTTGTAACATGAACATCAGCAACATAGCGGCTTTTGTTCCGGCTGAAGATTAATAATTTAGCTTCGGTTTTAATTTGTACTTTTAGTTCATTAACGTCGTTTCAAAGAGAATAGAAGTTTTTTAATGACATCTGACTCAAAGCCCTAACGATAACGGTTATTGTAAATAAAATTGAATAACTAAAAATTATTTTTTAATTTAAATCAAAAAAAATGCAAAATAATCAAAAATATATCTTTTTAATTATTGGGTTACTGATGATTAGTATTTCTCAAATATTTTCACATTTCATTAAAACGCTTGATTTTATTTCAGGGTCAATAATGGGCATTGGAATAGGTTTTATGCTTTTAGCATGTATAAGACAAAATCGCAAACCCACATGTTAATATGAGGTATAACAATGGTTTAAGCAGACCCTTTAAAAATATAAAATAATATTCCGATAATAAGAATAACTATTCATCGCTGAAACTTTTTGACCCAATTACAAAATCTGAATTTGAAAACTTTACATTATGGGATTGTATGGTTTGGGGAATGGGTAACGACATGAAATTTTAGATCGCTGGAAAGGCAAATTATTTGAATCTCAGAAAAGATTTTAATAATCACATAGCACATGCAATTCAAACAGGTTTACTAGGTGAATAAAAACCTTTATTGAAATCACTAAAGCAACTTTCAGAAACTGTTTGAATAGAAGAACAACGAACCGCTACCAATTGGTTTTGTGCAAGTGCAACTTGAGGTTGTAGCAATCATCAGTATTGCATATCCGGGCTTTAATTCGGGCTTGATTAACATTGCCTAACTTTTGTTCTTAATATTTTACTTTATCAAAAAGCCGGGCAGCTGTTTCGGGCGGACGGAATTCCAAACCTGCACAAAGCCCTAACGTTGGCAGTTATATTGACGAAACACTCAAATAATTTAAAATAATGACACAGACATTAACTTATAGGACATCTTACTTTAGCGACAATTATCAAATCTTGAAAGATAATTTACAAATTGGAACGTTGTATAAAACTGAATGGTTAGGGACTACAATTGACACATCAATAAATGAAAAGAAATTCAGGTTTATTTCAAAAGGATTTTTGAAACCGACAATCACAATTTTAAATCTTTCGACAAATGCAATTGTTGGGATAATCAAAATAAAACATTTACTAAAATTTTATCAAAATGCTGTTTTGACTTTACCAAATGAGACACAGTATATTTGGACTTCTAATAAACTTTTTACAAATGATTGGCAATGGACAGTCTTAAATGATTTACAGATTCTTTTCCATTCCAAAGAATCTTTTGACATATTCAGACAAAAAGGAATAATAGCTTTTAATGAAAATACTTTGGATAAAGAATTATTTATAACGCTTGGTATTCATTTGAGAAATTTTGCAAAAAGGAAATCTCATTTGACAACAATGATGGGATTTATGATTTTAATAATTTTGATACCAAGATTATTTAAGTTGTAGAAATACAGCAGCCAACATTAAGTCGTATAAATGAAACTCCTCAAGTTAAAAATAAATAAAAATAAAACGCAAAATTGCTAATTAGTGATTGCAGAGACTTTTGGCTTTAATGCGTGAAGTAACACCAGTCTTTAGGTACTTTGGTAGAGTTTATAGGGCTATTATAACTCCTTCAATACTATTTTGGCTTTGTACAGGTCTCAAAGAACAGGCTTTGTAATTGGCTTCGCATAGCTTCCTCTATCTAATCTGATTGAACTGCTGCAAATGATTTTTATTTTGATTTTTTAATTGTTCATTCGCATGTTTCAGATTTGGGCATTTAATAGTTTGGTGAAGTTTTTATTTGTCTGCATTTTACTTATTTTTAGTGACTATCAAATGTGAAGTTTTACATTAATAAGGGTTCTGCAAAATAATGGTTGCTCACAGTTGCTTAAACATAATTTTGAAAACAACGGGCTAAAAGATAATAAATCAAAGAAAATGCGTTATTTAAAATGATGATTCCAATATTAGGTATAGTTGGCGAAATGGAGAAGGTGCAAATTAAAGAATGTCAATTTGAAGGCATCAAGATTGCTAAATTAAAGGGTACATACAAAGGCAGGGTTATAGGTAGTATAGAAGATAAATTGCAGTTTTTAAGCAAGGATAAGAACAAAAAAGGATTACAATATTTAAAGCAAGGTTTTAAAGGTGTAGAGGTATCAAAATTAACAGGCATACATATTAACACAATTACAAAAATTAAAAAGATAGGCTTGCAATAATTCTGTAAAATAATTTGCTAACAAAATTCAAACCTCTCATATTAAAAATATTTAAATTTTTTATATTTTGATATAATGATTTTTTAAGTTTTTGCGTTTTTTTTCATAACTTGTTGATTTAAAAGTCTGGTTATTTTTTTTAATTATAAAAACATGCGCCTATTTACGAGTTGTACGTCACCCTAAACGACATCCTACAAACATTTAAGCAACCATGACTTTGCCGACACGACCCAACGCACCAAGTCAGGCACATTTGCAAGGCACACAAAGCCGACACACAAAAGCCAACTTTGTAAAAGAGCCTGCCTTGTGCTAACGCACAACCTACACACCCCAGCGGACTGAACTCTTAATGGCTTTATCAAATACATCAGCAAATTGCAAGACTCAACACCAAAGCCCACCCACCACCCCGCAAAGCAGACAATAACCAATTGGATATTTTTTTAGCTAAAATTTT
>JAYVDU010000449.1:0-3293 GCA_043749245.1 Bacteroidota bacterium
ACAACGTAAACAAAAAACGTTATTACTCGGTGTGACTTATGCCTTGCTTGATTTAGCGGATTTGGGTGTTTCTTTATCAGGTGATTTTATAGTGATGGAAACAGGCGGTATGAAAGGTAGGCGACCTGAAATGCTGAAAGAAGAACTACACCACATTTTAAAAGAAAAATTTGAGGTATCAACTATTCATAGCGAATATGGTATGACCGAATTATTATCTCAGGCTTACTCTAAAAAAGACGGTGTATTTGTTTGTCCGCCCTGGATGAAGGTTTTGGTGAGAGATGTCAACGATCCTTTTTCTTATCAATTCAATAAAAAAACGGGTGGAATTAATGTCATAGATTTAGTCAATATCAATTCTTGTGCATTTATAGAAACCAAAGATTTGGGTAAAATCAATGATAATGATACATTTGAAATAATAGGACGTTTTGATAATAGCGATATTAGAGGCTGTAACTTAATGATAGAATAAGAGCCTGTTTAAATTTATATTGTAATAATTGTAATAATTGTTATAATGTATTTTTGAGCGAAAAGAGGCAAATTTTGCAGAGATAGTCGGCTACTATCTCGAAAAATTTAACGAATTTGTAGCCAAAAATACGTATGACAAAATTATTAGATAAATTTTAAACAGGCTCTAAGAATGGCTAAAACAACTAACGATTTTTTTGATCAGGTATATCAAGTGGTACGATTAATTCCTGCAGGACGAGTAACCAGTTATGGCGCTATTGCTGCATATTTAGGTGCTAAATCATCATCTCGCGTCGTTGGTTATGCTATGAATGCCTCGCATACTCAAAAAGAATATGTTCCCGCTCATCGGGTTTTAAATCGTAATGGACAATTAACGGGCAAGCACCATTTCGAAACGCCTTTTTTAATGCAAGAGTTATTAGAAAAAGAAAAAATAAAAGTAATAAACGATACCGTTCAAAATCTTACTAAACACTATTGGAATCCAACAGAGGAATTAAAATTGTAAGTTGATTTTTTTGGCTATACTAAAAATTTAGTTAATAAAATTGCTACAATTAGACACTCTTTTTAAGCGTTTTTAATGAGCGAAATAAATTATATTTAAGAAAATGCCGAATAAAACAAGAGCGTGGGCTGTCAAATACCGATCTATCGGGATGAATGTTCTAATAAATTTAACGCATTTGCTGAGTGTTAAACTATTATTTTAAATTATTCGACATTAAAAAGTTAAAGTGGCTGAAAGAAAACTTCAAGTTCGAGGCTTGCGATACCGCTCTAGCGGTATAAATAATGGGAGTTTGCTTTTGCAAATGACCATTTTTAAGGCGAGCATAACGAAGAAATTGGCGTTTTCTTGCTGACACCAAATAAAACTAGCTCTTCTTTCTAAAATAAAAAGACAATGGAACCCCTGTAAAATCAAAGTTATCGCGGAATTTATTTTCTAAGAAACGCTTGTAAGCATCCGTTAAATACTGAGGCGAATTACAGAAAAATACAAAAGCACAAGTTCCTTTAATTTGAGTCACATATTTTATTTTTACCAATTTACCTTTACTCGCAGGAGGTGGAAAATTTTCAATTAATGGTAAGAAGAAGTCATTTAACTTGCTAGTTGGTATTTGAGTTGATTTATTTGCATACACCATCATCGCAGTCTCGATCACTTTCATGATACGTTGCTTTTCAATAACCGATGTGAAAATAATAGGAATATCTTTAAATGGCGCTGTACGCTCACGAATGGCTGTTTCAAAGGTTAACGTCGTCATCGTACTTTTCTCTTCAACTAAATCCCATTTATTGACAACAATTACTAAGCCCTTATGATTTTTTACGGCTAAGTGAATGATATTCAAATCCTGAGATTCGATTCCTTGTGTAGCATCAATCATTAATACACAAATATCAGTTGTTTCAATGGCTCTAATGGTACGCATCACACTATAAAACTCTAAGTCTTCGTGAACCTTAGCTTTTTTGCGCATTCCCGCAGTATCGATTAATAAAAAATCGTGACCGAATTTATTGTAACGCGTATGAATGGTATCTCTGGTAGTTCCTGCAACAGGAGTTACAATGTTTCTTTCTTCACCTAATAAAGCATTTACTAAAGATGATTTGCCTACGTTAGGTCTTCCAACAATGGCTATTTTAGGCAATGTATCGCCTTCTATAGCACCTAAATCTTCAGGAAACGATTTTACTAAAGCATCCAACATATCTCCCGTGCCGCTTCCGCTATTAGACGAAATACAGTAAGGTTCACCCAAACCTAAAGCGTAAAATTCAGCGGCATAAGAATTACGATCGCTGTTATCAACCTTATTTACGACAAGCATCACGGGCTTTTTGCTTTTACGCACCACGCTTGCTACTTCTTTATCAAATTGCGTAATCCCTTCCGATACATCCACTAAAAATAAAAGAGAGGTACATTCGTCAACCGCAATTTGTACTTGTTTTCTAATTTCAGGTTCAAACACATCATCGCTTCCTTTGATGTATCCACCAGTATCTACAACCGAAAACTCAACTCCGTTCCAGTTAGTTTTTCCGTAATGTCTATCACGCGTAACACCCGCTTCTTCATCTACAATGGCTTCACGTGATTCTGTTAATCTATTAAAAAGTGTTGATTTCCCTACATTCGGTCTTCCAACAATGGCTACTATATTTGGCATATTGGCGCAAATGTAATAAAAAGTTAGGAAGAAATTTGATTTAAAGTAGAATGACCTATTATGTTAGGCTATACTAAAAATTTAGTGAGTAAAATTGCTACAATTAGATACTCTTTTTAAGCGTTTCTAATGAGCGAAATAAATTATATTTAAGAAAATGCTGAATAGAACAGGAGCGTGGGCTGTCAAAAATGCGGGCAGAGTGGCGGTGAATCGAGAATTCAAGGATTTAGCGGAGCGTAAAATCCGTAGAATTCCGAGAGGAGCGTAGAGAATATTTTTGACTAGATTTTTTGTTTCTTTTTCATCTATGGAAAAAGATAGAAATAAAAATAGTTCACTAAATATTTACTATAGCCAATAAATAAGGGTTTCCATTCAATTGAATAACAACTCTCTATGATTTTTAAGGTGTTAAATCCCTTCAAAATTGCTTTTATTTTGCTATGCCAATACAATAACATAGCCTATCTTTACGTTTTAATACTGATATGAAAAAAACGATACTATTTCTTAGTTTATTTTTTAGTTTGATTTTCTTGTTTTCATGCAGTAAAGACAGTTTAAAATCGCCTGCAGCATCATTTATGGTTTTTAATAGTCCTGGTTTAAACATCA
>JAYVDU010000450.1:0-3288 GCA_043749245.1 Bacteroidota bacterium
TAAATAGCCAAGAACTAGAGATAAAAAAAGAGATTGATTTAATTGTTGCCAAAGACGAATCTATAATTAAAGAAATTGAAACTATTTGTACCATACCAGGAGTAGGAAAACTAACAGCAGTAACTGTTTTAGCAGAAACTAACGGGTTCGAGTTAATAAAAAACAAAAAACAATTAGTGAGTTATGCTGGATTAGATGTGAAAGAAAAGCAATCAGGCACGTCCGTAAAAGGCAAAGCAAGAATATCAAAACAAGGGAATCGAAACTTAAGGAAAGCAATGCATTTGCCAGCATTAGTCGCTATCAAACACGATGAACACTTTAAGGAAATATTTGTACGATTAGTATCAAAACATGGGATAAAAATGAAAGGTGTTGTAGCAGTGCAAAGGAAACTTTTAGAGCTAATCTATATTTTATATAAAAACAAATCCGTTTATCAAAAACAGTATGAAGAAAATAAAAGAGGGCAACTACAAGTAGTCGCCACTCTTTAGAAACTAGCTCAAGGCCGTTTTGAAAAACAAAAATAAAAAATTAATATTTAATTTGCAATTTAACACAGAATCTATGTGGTAGACTACTTCTTTATTATAAATGGAAACTCCGTGTTGAAAAAAAATTATTTCTAAAAAGCCTCGCTCACCACCTCTTTCACAGCATCAGGTAATAATCGTTTCAATAATGCTTCGATGCCGGCTTTTAATGTAAGAGTGCTGCTTGGGCAGCCACTGCATGAGCCGCGCATTTGAACAGTTACCACACCATCCACTAAACTCTTAAATGTAATTAACCCACCATCATTTTCTACTGCGGGGCGAATATATTGTTCAAGCACTTCTACAATTTTTGCCTCCACTTCGTTTTGCGGAGCTACGTGTTGGGTACTAATGGTTTTAGTTTCGGTAAACGTATTATCAATAGCTACATCTTGCTGCGGAAGTGCTGTAACAATAAGCTTTCCGGCGTTTAAGTATTCGGTTAAAAAACTACGAAGTTCTAACGTGATGTCATCCCAATCAACCGCATCTGTTTTAGTAACCGTAATATAATTGGCCGAAATAAAAATAGTTTTTACAAAAGGAAATTGAAACAATTGCTTTGCGATAGGAGCAGTGCTGGTTTCGGAGCTGTTTTTATATTCAGCACTTGCGCCTTTTTCGTTTATCAACACTTTATTGGCAACAAATTTCATCGAAGCAGGATTGGGTGTTGCCTCTACGTATATTATATATGGAATAGCGTCTACAGTCATGGTATT
This sequence comes from Bacteroidota bacterium, assembly GCA_043749245.1. Taxonomy (GTDB): domain Bacteria; phylum Bacteroidota; class Bacteroidia; order B-17B0; family Aurantibacillaceae; genus UBA4416. The sequence goes on from JAYVDU010000450.1 coordinate 1,262, forward strand.
TTTTTGATTACAAATATCGTTAAGTTATTAATGAGATGCAAAAGAATGTTTTTTATTTCCAATAAAAGATAGGTGCAAATTACGCCTACCCTCTAAAAATCGTTATGCTCTATTTTTGTTTTAAAGCCAATTATTACTAAAGGATACAATGTTATATTGTGGCAATATAAAAAATACGCTCAATTCATTAAAAGCCTTAACTTTATTTTCCTGTATGCAAATGATATACAACCCAACACAATGAAATTAGTTATTCATTTAATAATTCTCTTATTCGTTTGTAAACATTCATGTGCGCAAATGGATACTAGCTTGTCTCTAAATTCAAGTCAAACGAGCCTTCCGCAGCCTCTCATAAAAAAACACCGTTCTTATTTCGACTCGTTAAACAACTGTGTTGTTCTTAGAAATCAACACGCCTCCTTAACCAGAAAAATAATTCGAGGTTGTGCTCTTATGTTTTCTGTAGATGCAATTTGTTTTGCTACACTGTTTGCCGCTCCTGAAAGTTTTAGTAAATGGGACCGCACTAAAATTCTTGAACTCAAAACAAATTACGAACAAACATTTACCAAACCACCTGTAATAGATAAGGATCTTTGGTATATCAATTATGTAGCGCATCCATTACAAGGTTCGTATTATTATAATGCTATCCGCAGTCAGGGCGCTACAAAACTGCAGTCAATTCTTTTCACCTGTGGTCATGTTATTATTTGGGAGTATCTTATCGAAGGTGGTATAGAACAACCTAGTATTCAGGATCTGCTTGTAACACCCATCGCTGGTTCAATTCTGGGAGAATTAACGCACTATGCTGCTGTAAAAATGAGCAACCGTGGGTTTAAATGGTATGAAAAAATTGCTGTATGCGTGTGTAATCCTACGTATGCAATCAACAACGGGTTTAAGTCTGCAAAGCCAAAAAACCGCATAGAGTTGAATTAAAATTAATGCCCAAGTACCTTTCTCATTTTAATTTTTTACTTTCTTTTTGGGTTATACCTTTAAAAATTTTTTCAGAAATTAACATCTTACCTGTTTTTTGTTTTAATACCAACTCAATTTATGATTTAGGCTAAAGATGCGAAGTTGTTTTTTATCAAGATGATTTATAAAAATCGTAGCGTAGCATTGCCTACTGAACTGTTTTTAAAAAAGTATTAATGAAAAAGAATAAATATATTGGTCTAAATTATAACTTCATTTGGTGTAAGTCTTTTCTGGCATTTCCTGCCACAGCCACGCCTTACTAAGCTGCTTTTTTGTTTCCAAATAATCGAACGCGACATATAATATAAATATATTTAAAGTTAGGTGATGAAAAATTCGCAAACAATTTATTAAAATCAAACAGAAACATGGTGTTTTGTTCCTATAAATTTTAGCAATATAAAAAATGTGCTCATTTCATTAAAAGCCTTAACTTTATTATCTTATTTGTAATTGACACCAAATGCAACAACAAGTTGATTTTTTAATTATTGGTAGTGGTATAGCGGGCTTAAGCTACGCCTTAAAAGTTGCCGAAAAAGGAACCGTTTATATTGTTACAAAAAGCAACGAAGACGAATCTAACACCAAATACGCACAAGGTGGCATTGCGGCCGTTTGGCACGATAAAGACTCTATAGAAAAACACATACAAGATACACTCATTGCCGGTGGCGGTTTGTGCAATGAAGAAACTGTTCGCATTGTTGTTGCTGAGGGTACTCAGCGTGTGAAAGAATTAATAGAACTCGGAACTAATTTTGATAAAACACAACAAGGCGATTATGATTTAGCGAAAGAAGGTGGGCACTCCGAAAACCGCATTCTACACTATAAAGACATCACTGGCTTTGAAATTGAACGTGCCTTAATTGCGCAAGTCAACAAACATAAAAACATTACCGTTCTCGATCACCATTATGCGATTGATATAATCACACAACATCATTTAGGACAAGTGGTTACCTCCCACTCCACTGATATCAAATGTTTTGGAGCATACATCTTAAATACCAAAACACAAAAAATAGATA
>JAYVDU010000451.1:0-3287 GCA_043749245.1 Bacteroidota bacterium
AAAAACAATAAAAACGTTAATAAAAACGGATTTGGCGATTTAGCTTGTCACGCCTCGGCGTGATTGCTTCTTTTTGATTAAGCAAAAAGAAGGTTAAAAGATGACTGAGTTTATGAGTAGACTCTAACTATATTTAATTTCTAATCTAAAAGTATTGTATATTTAACTATTAAAAATCGCTTTTATGAATTTCATTATCAAACTCTTTGTTTCGTCGGTAGCAGTGCTTATTACGGCTTATTTCTTAAATGGAGTTACTATAGGAAACAATCAGTTTTATAGTGGCGACTCTGTGGAATTTAACCGTTTTACTACCGCATTATTAATAGCCGTTGTATTAGCCTTTTTAAATACCATTGTAAAGCCAATATTAACGATACTTTCGTTGCCTATCACATTTTTCACTTTAGGTTTATTCTTATTAGTGATAAATGCCATTATCATTTTATTTGCTGATAAATTAGTGGACGGATTTAAAGTGGATGGTTTTTGGACGGCACTATGGTTTAGTTTGGTATTATCTTTAGTAACTGGTTTTTTAAATTTATTTAATAAGGAAAAAGAACAAGAATAATCTTCTACTAATGATAAAACATATTTTTTTAATACTGGCAACCCTTTTTTCTATAGATTGTTATGCGCAATCAATAGAGGATTCTATCCATGTAGAAACGTTGCTTAAAACAGTGGTTTCTTTTGAACAAACAAATATTGACTCAGCTTTGGTATATGCCGAAGACGCTTATAAAATAGCTCATAATGGAAAAAGCGAGTTTTTAATGAGTAAAACAGCTTTACGATTAGGAGTTGTTTATCAGAATATTTCTAATTATAAAAAAGCCACAGAAAATTATAAAGAAGGTGTTAAGCTTGCTGAGCATTTGAATAATAAAAAATTATTAGCTCAGGGATATAATTGTCTTGGCAATTTATTTGGTTTACAAAAACAACTGAGTCAGGCTTCCGAATATTTTAATAAGGCATTAGTGATTAGTAAAGAAATCAATGATGTTAGAAAGGTAGCTGTTATTTTGTCGAATTTAGCAAACATCGAATACAGCAAAGCGTATGTTAGTAATGATTACACAACATGTAATTTAGTGTACAAAGAAGCTTTGGAATGGGCTATTTTGGCTAAAGACACGGGGCAAATAATATCTATAGTAGGCAATTGGGGCACGGCTTATAGCGACGAAGAAAAGTTCGATTTATCTATAGAAAAATTGAATTATGCTGTCAACCTGGCCAAAGAATCAAATCATCAATCAGATTTAATTTCATTGTATCATTATCTTGGCAGAACGCTTAGTTTTATGAAACAGTATGATAAATCAATTGCATCTTATAACGAAAGTTTAAGATTAGCTTTTGAATTTAAGGATGTGGATTTTCAATCAGCAAACTATTATTGTTTAGCCGAACTCAATTATGATATTGGAAAATATAAAGAGGCTTATGATTTTTTTGAAAAATTTAAAACATCTGAAGATACACTGACAAGTAAAGCTGTTATGAATGAATTAAACACCATAAAAGTGAAGTACGATACCGAAAAAAAGCAAAAAGAAATAGAGCTTTTAAAAGTAAATGCCAACAAGGATAAAATCATGAAAGTAAGCCTATTAATTGGGTCTTTGTTTCTTTTAGTTCTTGCTTTTTTATTATTTAATAGATATAAATTAAAATCAAAAACAAACTTATTATTAGAAAAACAAAACGCAATTATTACTGAAAAAAACAAAGATATATCAGATAGTATTAATTACGCTAAGAAAATACAAGATGCTATTTTGCCAACCGCAAACGACATTAAACAAGTGTTTCCGCATAGTTTTGTTTTATCAATGCCTAAGGACATTGTGAGCGGAGATTTTTATTGGTTTAGTGAAAATGAAAAATACAGATTATTTGTTGTGGCTGATTGTACAGGACACGGGGTTCCTGGCGCATTTATGAGTATGATTGGAACAACGTTATTAAACAATATTGTGAATCAACGCAACAACTTTAGGCCGGATGTTATTTTAAATGAACTTCGCAAAAGCATCATCAACGATTTAAAACAAGGGGAAGAGTCTCAAAATAAAGATGGAATGGATATTTCATTAGTATGCATTGATAAAGAAACAAATAAATTACAAGTGTCTTGTGCCAATAATCCCATTTGGATTGTGAAACAAGACACTTCATTGATTGAAATAAAACCTGATAAACAACCAATAGGCTATGTTTCTTCTCATCAAAAAGATTTCACGCTTCAGTCTTTCGAATTGGAAAAAGGCGATGTTATTTACCAATTTACAGACGGCTTTGCCGATCAGTTCGGCGGTGTTAAAGGAAAAAAATTCAAGTATAGTCAGTTAAAAGAAATCATCGTAGGGCTTAAAACCACATCAATTGAGCAACAAGGAGATGTTTTAAAAAAAGTGTTTATGCAATGGAAAGATAGTTTAGATCAAATTGACGACGTGTTGATTTCTGGCATTAAGATATGACCAGTTAAAAAACGTTAATCGCGTACAAATCCACACATTTACTTTATTACATTTGTTATAAATGAACAAACATAATTTAGGGATTATATCTGTTTTAGTGGGCATTGCGCTTATTGCGCTTATTGCAATTCAGATATACTGGATTAAAAGTTCAGTGACGCTTAAAGAAGAAGATTTTGAACGCCATGTAAACGAGGCGCTTAAAACAACCTCGTATGTGCTCGAAAAAATTGCCACGACAAACAAGAACATCAAAAAAATAAAATTACGAAAACAAGGAGTGCGTGTCTCAAAGCCAGGATTGGTAACACGTAACAATCCTAGCGGAAAAGATGTTCAGGTTCGTATTTTCGAAGAATTAAGCACAGACTCTTGCGGAGTGGTTACAAGTCGTTTATCCCAAAAAGAATTTGTAGGAGATTCGCTTAATTCACAAAATCATTTTTTGCCTTACGAACTATTACACGCGTCGCAAAACACATCTAAAAACATCGATAATTTACGTAAAGAATTATTACAGTCCAAAACCGAAACAGTAAATGATATATTTGATGAGCTCATCAGCATCAATGTTTACAAGGACTATAAGCCAAGAGTAGATTCTGTTTTATTGGATAGCGTTCTTCATCAAGAATTGAAATTGCAAGGTATAGGAGCAAAGTTCAAATACACCATCACCAATAAATTAGAAAATTCTAAATCAAGAGGAAACTATAAAGAGCCCCAACGCGACTGTGATTCTGTTGGTTGTTATTTTAAAGTAAATCTGTCGCCTAACAACGTCTTTGTAAC
>JAYVDU010000452.1:0-10715 GCA_043749245.1 Bacteroidota bacterium
AGGTATATTAAAAATGAATACCATTAAAATGAAAAAATACAATAACGGAAAAACATATTTATCAATCTCTGTTTTTAGAGCTGGTTACACCATTTTACAAGCCCTTTGTAAAACTATAAATCAGTTTATTCAATATATTGAATCGCTAATTTTATACGACCCTACAAAACTCAATGAATTCAATGTGTGTAGCGGTTTTGTATAGTAGTTTACTTTTTAATTAATAAAAAATATCAATTTTAATCAAAGCACAATAGCTTTTTAATATTAAAAAGAGGCTGTATTACAACTCAAAAATTGAAAAAATCAGTTTCAAATTCGCAATTAAAAATGAGAATAGCATTTTTTATGCATTAAGAAGTATTTTAAACTAATTATTTTCTGGTAAAAAAAAAGAAGCCTCTTAGTGATTTGACTTCCTCTTTTTTTTCTTTCCATTCTATATTTTTTTGGGGTGACAAAAACACTCTTTTATTTTTTTATTGTAGGAATTCGGAGCGGTTTCGGTTGTCATCCTAATTCGAAAACTATTTATTCAAAGCGCAAAAGTTTCAAGCTTGCCGAGGGCTAAAAAGTTTGCCGGTAATCGAGTCATTCGAGGGAATTTCATTCTTGCATTCCCACGGAACCGAGCTTGGAGATTTTGCTAGGATAGGCGTGTATTGGTTTAATCATAAATGTAATCATACATTATGAATGTACCAATTTCCAGTGAGCAAAAAGACCATGTTGTTCTCTATACTTTTTCTGTAACCATTTTAATGAAGCCATTTTATAAAATCCCTTTTCCCATGCTATAACTATCGGATTAACACATTTTAGTAATCGTAAATTTAGCTGAAGCCATACGTGGCGTGTTTTACCTATCGAAAAGTTTCAATAATAATTTATAGGCAAGGGCTATCGAAGCTACAGTTTAACAAATGATTAAATCGAAATTTCGCCCCCTAGGGCGGAACATCGTTTAATCCTTATATGTTATGGGTTCGTGATTTTTTCTAGTTTTTCTGTCTTTTTTTTCAAAGTCGTATGAAATTAGCCAAATTATTTTAAAAAGATTTATTTTTGGATTAAATTATTGTTTATATTTGTGATATCAATTTGATATCATTTAAATATTACACATTATGAAAACTGAAAAAATCATTACACCATTCAATGGCTATTTAGCCTTTGTCATCCTATTAATAACTGGAGCGTTAATAGTATTTGGATTTAGCTCGAACAACAATCTTTTAGGAATTGCATTAGTGCCCGTATTTATTTTTTTAATAAAGGGGCTGATTGTTATAAGTCCGAACAACTCAAAAGTCCTGTTATTGTTTGGAGAATATAAAGGGAGCATCAAACAAAACGGATTGTTTTGGATAAATCCTTTATATAATAGAACGAGCTTATCTTTACGTGCAAGGAATTTTGAGAGCGAGAAAATTAAGGTAAACGATAAAATGGGAAACCCGATTTTAATTAGCGTTATTTTAGTGTGGAAAGTTAAAGATACTTTTAAGTCTACGTTTGAAGTAGATAATTACGAAAATTTTATTAGAATTCAAACGGATTCCGCAGTTAGGAAACTTGCAGGTTCTTTTCCATACGACCATTTTGAGGATGAAAAAGCTACAGTAACATTAAGCACTAATTTTGATGATGTAAATAAAGCACTTGAACGTGAGGTCACCGAGCGTTTAGAAATCGCTGGAATAGAAGTTGTTGAGTCACGAATAGGATACTTAGCATATGCTCCTGAAATTGCTCATTCAATGTTAAGGAGACAGCAGGCGTCGGCTGTTGTCGCAGCTCGTCATAAAATTGTTGAAGGAGCTGTCGGTATGGTAGAAAGTGCCTTGAAACTTTTAGCGGATAAAGAAATTATTCAGTTTGATGAAGATAGGAAGGCCGCAATGGTAAGCAATTTAATGGTTGTCCTTTGCGGTGATAGTGAGACGAAACCTGTAATAAATACAGGTACTTTAAATCAATAAGAGATGTCCGAGAAAAAGTCATTTGCATTAAGAATAGATTCAGAAACAATGAAGGCCATTGAAAAATGGGCTAATGACGAATTCCGTAGTGTTAATGGTCAAATTGAATGGGTACTTAATAACAGTCTTAAAGAAGCAAAAAGAATTAAAGTAAAATCTGACCAAAAAAAATAATGCCCTATTGTTAAAGGCTCAAAGAGATTTTGTCTTGCGTGGAATTATTGTTAAAGTAGAGTATATCTAACGGCTTACCTATAAGGGAGTATAAAGTAGATTGTTTAAACAGTTGAAGGACAACAATAATAGTCCTGCCGAAGGGGGCGGAACATCGTTTAATCCTTATATGTTACAAGTATGTGTGCCATACACAGGTTTTCTGTCCTCGTCTGCTTTTTATAATTAATAGCCGAGTGGTTCTCGACTAGTGTGCATAATTCTTAAGACTCTTATTTCTCCGACCTCTTTTTTTATTTGGTAGGTAACACGATAACTGTAAAGTACGAAAGCTCGGAATTGTTTATTTTTAGAGTCTCTTAGTTTTTTCTAACTCAGTAACAAGGGGATTGTTTTAATTGTATCAAGTCTTGTAATTATAAATGACTTTACAATTTTTGGAGCTTGAATGCTCTGTTTCTCTAAATAAGCTAAAATTTCTTTGAAGTTGTCAAGCGCTTTTCTGTCCCAAACTATTCTGTAGGATGATGATTTTACCATTTAGATAATTCCTTGATGGCGTCTTTGTGAGTTACAAAATTACCTTTCTCAATTCTGGAAACCGCGTCATCTAATTCTTTGTTGCATTGTTTTCAGCTGAATCTCTTAGTGTCTTTGTCTACACCTCCGAGTTCTATAAATCGGAAAGCTTGTTAATTGTTTTGAATTATGAAAATTATATTGATTTAAATTTATACATTTGGGCAAGTATTGGTTCATTTATTAAATAAATGATTAAAAGGGAATGAAGTTAAACTCTTCAACTGTCCCGCAACTGTAAGTTTTAAAGTGCTTTACAAAAAACCATTAAACTGCCCATCAGTTTGAGAAGGTGTAAAGCATAAGTAACAAGTCAGGAGACCTGCCAAAACTAACAACACAAATACCCTCGTGGATTGGGGTGGTGTAAGATGCAGGAGAAACATGAATTAAAATATTGCGGACGGTGCTTTGTACAATTTATGTGCAAAGTTGGCGGTGTATTTACTTGTCAATGTTCTTCGGTTCAGCTTTCACAATTCACAAAAGATTTTGTATTAGAAACAAAGTACGATTGCCTTTGTGCTAATTGTATGAGTGAGATAAATGCATTAGTAAATTCTAATCCGCATCGAATCTCCCCAAATCCATCTTATTTAATTGAACAGTTACACTATTACAAAGAAGACGGTTATTTTGTGTTTACCGAACTATATCATTATTTAAAAGGGCAATGTTGTGGCAATAAATGTCGGCATTGTGCTTATGGAAATAAAAAACTAAACTAATGGAACTACAAGAACAAATTAAACAAGCAGAAACCAGAATATTTAAAGCAGTATTCCCAAACACCACAAATCATTACGATACTTTGTTTGGTGGAACGGCAATGCAATTAATGGACGAGGTTGTTTATATTGCAGCAACACGTTTTTCAAGACAAAGGATGATTACAGTTAATAGCGACAGAATTGATTAATAGGGAAAGTAAGTTATGTAGGAAATACAAGCTTAAAAATTAAAGTGGAAGTATTTATAGAGCAAATTTATTTTACTGTAAGAGAAAAAGATATACCTGGCGAGTTTACATTTGTTGCTATTGATGAGAGCAAAAAGAATGTAAGTATTTTACTAGAAGAAAATTCCCAAACTAGTAAAAACTAAATTAGGGCACAAACCAAGTATGAAAAAAACTTAACTAAATATAAACACTAAAAATTAAAATCATGCAAAAACTAAATTTAAAATTCCCAGTATTATGTGCTTTGCTTTTATTAGCAGTAGCATCCCGTTTAATTCCTCATCCCGCAAACTTTGCACCTATGGGTGCAATGGCATTATTTGGGGCAGCATATTTTAACCGTAAATATTTAACTTTAGTAATTCCACTACTTGCCACTTGGTTAAGCGACCTTTTTATTAATAACGTTGTTTACGCTCAATACTATCCGAATTTCACTTGGTTTTATGAAGGGTTTTATTGGCAATACGGCACGTATGTTTTAATTGGTTTATTAGGGCTTGTTATTTTCAAAAAAATTAATCCTAAACGGATATTAACTGGCGGCCTAGTTTCTACGCTATTATTTTTTATAATTACCAATTTTGGATGTTGGATAGGCAGTACAACATATCCTCAAAACTTTGTTGGACTTATGGAATGTTATGCAATGGGTATTCCATTTTTAAAAGGCACTTTGCTTGGCGATTTGTTTTATTGCGGTATTTTATTTGGTAGTTTTGAATTCATTAAAATTAAAGTTCATGCTTTGGCATAATATGAAAAAAATAATTCTTTTAGCATTTTTATTCTGCACCTGCTATTCAAACGCACAGTTTTCACCAGCAGTTGGCTCAATAGGTACAAGTTCTATTTATAAAGATAGTTCTGCTTTTATAAGTTGGGCAAGTAATTGTGCTGTAACAAGGGGCTATCAAGATATTGCAATACCTTCAGGTGGTTATGCTACTGTTGGTGTAGATAGTAATGGTACAAAAAAAGCAAGCGTTAATCCAGTTGTTAGTTTGGGCGATGGTGGTATCGCAATTCTCACATTTACATCGCCAATTACAAATGGTAGTGGATTTGATTTTGCTGTATTTGAAAATTCGTTTAACGATGTGTTTTTGGAATTAGCTTTTGTAGAAGTAAGTAGTGATGGCATAAACTATTTTAGATTCCCACCTACATCAAATACGCAAACATTATCTCAAATTGGGCCTTTTGATAACACAGGCGATGCCACAAAGTTAAATAACCTAGCTGGAAAATACAGAGCTAATTATGGTACTCCATTTGATTTACAAGTATTACAAAGCATCGCAGGATTAAATATTAATAACATAACCCATGTTAAAATTATTGACGTTGTTGGTAACATTAATATACCGTATGCCACTTACGATAAAAATAATAATCCTATTAACGATCCTTACCCTACTGCATTTGGAAGCGGTGGTTTTGATTTAGACGCAGTTGGTGTTATTCATCAACTAGCAGTTGGCTTAAATGAATTGGAATTATTATCCACCTCTTTAATTATATATCCTAATCCTGCAAAAGATATCATACATATTTTAACGGATAAAGTTCAAATTAAAGGGTTAGTTTTAACAGATGTAAATGGAAAAATAATTAAAGAAACCGTTGAGAATAAAATTAATTTAACATCTTTAGAAAATGGTTTATACCTCTTAAAAATAATTAATACGGATGGTTTATCTATTACAAAAAAAATAATTAAAAACTAAAATGACTGATACAAAAATAAGCAAACTGGAGCTCAAAAAAACGGTACAACACAAAATTGATTTTAAAACTAAACCAACAGGGGCTTTAGGCAGATTAGAAGAATTAGCGTTACAAATTAGTTTAATTCAAAATACAGATACCCCTCAATTAATTAGTCCGCACATATTAGTATTTGCTGCCGACCACGGTGTTGCTAATGAAGGAGTAAGTGCTTACCCACAAGATGTAACGTGGCAAATGGTTTATAATTTTTTAAGTGGTGGGGCAGCTATAAACGTATTTGCAAAACAACATAACATTACTGTTAAAGTTATTGATGCAGGCGTAAATAAAGATTTTGATGTATTACCTAATTTAATATCAGCAAAAGTAGGTTACGGCACAAAGAGTTTTTTAATTGAGCAAGCTATAACAAAACAGCAATTAAGCGAGTGTAAAAAACAAGCACAATTAATTGTAGCAGATGTAATAGAAAAAACAAAATGTAACATTATTGGCTTTGGCGAAATGGGTATTGGTAATACATCTTCCGCATCATTATTAATGCATTGTTTAACTAACATTGATTTAAAAGACTGTATTGGCAAAGGAACTGGATTAGATAATGAGCAATTGATAAAAAAGCACACTATTTTAAAAACAGCTTTGGAAAATAATAAACCTAAAACTAATTTAGCTTATGATGTGTTACAAACTTTTGGTGGTTTTGAAATAGCAATGATTACAGAGGCTATGTTAGAGGCTTACGATAACAACTGCATTATATTAGTAGATGGTTTTATTGCAACTTCTGCTTTTTTAGTTGCTGGTAAAATTAACCCTGCCATTTTTGATAACGCTATATTCTGCCATCAGTCAGAAGAAAAAGGACACCAACTTTTATTAAATTATCTGAATGCTAAACCATTAGTTAATTTGAATATGCGTTTAGGAGAAGGCACTGGATGTGCGGTTGCCTATCCTATTATTCAATCGGCGGTTAATTTTTTAAATCAAATGGCAAGTTTTGAAACCGCTGGCGTATCTAATAAAGACTAAGCGAGGTGGATTTATTAGAAGCTATTATTAAACGAAGAGATACTAGGCATTTTTTAAATGAACCCATTGATTTAAATATAATTAAAGAAGCTATTGAAGTGGCTAATTTAGCTCCATCAGTTGGGCAGCTTAAACCTACTCGGTATGTTATTATTACAGATGTTACAATTAAAGAAAAAATTAAAGCAAATTTTGATACTGTAAATTTTTTAGCGAAAAAAAATGCTGCTAATGCTAAAAAAGTTGATTCATACAATGAATTAAAGCTAGAAGGCATTATTGAAGCACCAATTGGAATTGTTATTTGTTGTGATTTTTCTGTATTAACAGAATTTTCTATCGGCACAATATCTAAACCTAAGGAAATGTTGTTAGCAAGCACATCATGTGCAATACATACATTGTGGTTATATTTAACACAATGTGAATTAGCAATGGGTTGGGTAAGCATTTTAAATTATGAGGAATTAGCTCAAACCCTAAACTTAGAACCAAATTGGTTTCCGATGGGTTATTTTTGTGTTGGAAAACCTGCAACAAATTATAATAACATACCAATGCTTTCACTAAAAAACTGGAACACTCATAAAGAATCTCCTATTGTAATCGTAAAATGAAAAAAGAAATACAAGTATTTTTTACCGCATTAATGTTTTATACACGTATACCTTGCCCTAAATGGGTAAACCACGATGCAGAGTATTTAAACAAAGCAACACGCTATTTTCCTCTGATAGGTTGGTTAGTTGGCGGGGCTTGTGCTTTAGTTTTTTATGGCGCTTCATTTTATTTAAGTAAAGAAGTATCGTTAATTCTTTCTTTTGTTTCGGGTATATTAATTACTGGTGCTTTTCACGAAGATGGTTTTGCAGATGTGTGCGATGGTTTTGGTGGCGGATGGACAAAAGAAAAAATACTTGACATAATGAAAGATAGTCGTGTTGGTGCTTATGGAGTTATAGGACTAATTTCTATCTTCTTGTTTAAATTTTATTTATTATTTAGTATTGACACTAAATTTATTCCATTGGTTATATTTTCTGCTCATGCGTATAGTCGTTTTTGTGCGGCTACTTTTATTTTAACTCATACTTATGTAAGAGAAAATGAAGATAGTAAAGCAAAACCAGTAGCAAAATCATTAAGCCTAACCAATTTTATAATCGCTATGCTGTTTGGTGTTTTAGCGTTATTGGTTTTTAAATGCGCTTCTATTTTTATTCTTTTAATACCAGTATATATTATCAAATATTTTTTAGGTAGGTATTACACAAAATGGATTGGCGGCTATACAGGAGATTGCTTAGGTGCAACGCAACAAGTATGTGAGGTTGGATTTTATTTGTTTTATATTCTATTATGGAAATTTATTTAATCCGACATATTGAACCTGATCTTGAAAAAGGAATTTGTTACGGGCAATTAGATGTTCCCATTCCAACTAATTATAAAGAGCAACACGAAGGGATTATTGCCAATTTGCCAAAGGATTACGATGCTATTTATTCAAGTCCACTAACAAGATGTAAATTATTGTCACAACAAATTTCAAAAAATGTAATTTTTGATGACCGATTAATGGAAGTAAACTTTGGAGATTGGGAAGGTAAAAAGTGGGATAACATTAATCAAACAGAATTAAATCATTGGATGGAGAATTATATTGAGGTAGCTCCTTCAAATGGAGAAAGTTTGACTCAATTAATAATTCGATTTTCCAGCTTTATGAATGATTTAAAGAAGAAAAAATTTAAAAAAGTTATTATTGTTACTCATGCTGGTATTATTCGTTCAGCGATGAATGTATTTAATAATATTCCGATAGATAAAATAATGATGGAGAAAGTAGATTTTGGTGAAGTGTATCTTATGATTTATAAAATAAAAGAGATGTAAAAAAAGATGCTGCACGCCTGTGGCTCCTGCTCCTTTGACTGAGCGGACGGGAGATGCGCAAAAATGTGCTGAAAGCACGCCTTTTTGTTGCGCGGTTGGAATTTAGCTTATTTGATTTTTGCCTGACTTTTTGCAAAAACAAATGTGCTAAATTAGCGATAGCCAAAACGGGTTTACAAAACCCGAAAAAGAGGGGAGGAAAGTAAAAACTAAAAACCGTTTCAAGTTTCCAAAACTGTTTCTATGAATCCCTGTTCTTGTCGGCATGTACCTTTTTAGAAACCGAAAAGCTTGTCGTCTAGTGTAAAATTATCTTTGGAATTGTCACCGGGCGCATTGAACATAACTTACATATATTAACCACTTTATGTTGTCAATACTGCTAATTTAACAATATTCCAATAGTTTTTTGGTTCTTATTTATTACGTAAATATATTCAATTTTTATAAAGTATTAATTGGCAAAAACACAAAAGCCGCTTAGATAGTACATCTAAGAGGATTTTGATTATGTTTTATGAATTGTTCCACTGTACTAAGTACCGATAGCTATTGGCAATGCCTAGGATGAAAGCTTGCAATAACCAGGATTAGTAGTTTCCTTTTAATTGAACACCTTGTTCTATTTTTTGCAAGGCAGTAATATAAGCAGCAATACGCATTGATGTTTTAAATTGAGAGGCATTATTCCAAACACTTGAAAATGCTAATTCCATTTTTTCATCATGCTTTGTATTTACTTCATCTTCGCTCCAGTAGTAACCGGCTTTGTTTTGAACCCATTCAAAATAAGAAACGGTAACACCACCGCTATTGGCTAAAATATCTGGTACAACAATAATTTTTTTCTCATTTAATACATGATCTGCTTCTGGCATTGTTGGGCCATTTGCACCTTCTACAATTAATTTAGCTTGAATGCTGTGAGCAATTTCTTCAGTAATTACATTTTGTAAAGCCGCAGGAACTAAAACATCACATTTGCAAGTTAAAATTTCGTCGTGCTTAATTTCCGAACCACCGGTAAAGCCTTTCAATACACGACCATTTTTAGCTGCATAATCTAAAGCCGCTTTAATATCGATTCCTTTTTCGTTATAAAATGTAGCTGTATGATCACCAATAGCTACAATTTTAATTCCTTGTTCTGATAATAAACGAGCTGCATGAGAGCCTACATTACCAAAGCCTTGCACTGCAGCTGTTACTTCTTTAGGATTTAATCCCATTTTTTTTAATGCTGCTAATGTATTTACCATAACACCACGACCTGTTGCAGCATCGCGTCCTAAGGATCCACCAATAACAATTGGTTTACCTGTGATAACACCTGGAGAATCTTCTCCTGTTACTTTATTAAATTCATCTAAAATCCAAGCCATTTCGCGTCCGCTGGTTCCCATATCTGGCGCAGGAATATCTTTATTTACACCAAATACATCTTTCATGGATACAGCATAAGCACGAGTCATACGCTCTAATTCGCCTACGCTCATGGCGCGAGGGTCGCATTTGATACCACCTTTAGCACCGCCATAGGGTAAATTAGCAACAGCACATTTAAAACTCATCCAAGCAGCTAATGCCATTACTTCGTCCTGATTAACATCCATAGCATAACGGATACCACCTTTAGATGGACCTAATACAGTTGAATGAACGATACGGTAACCTTCAAACACTTGAATTTTTCCATTATCCATCATTACTGGTAAACTTACTTTTATTTGTTTGATGGGGCTACGTAATATAGTGGCAACGTCATCAGACATGTTCATCAATTTTGCAGCAACGTCTAAGCGAGCTAATACAGCTTCGAACATAGATTCGTGAGCTGTTGCATTTGCAGTTTGTGTTGACATAGAATTTGTTTTAAATTTTTTTTAAAAGTTTTAGTTAGGGCTACAAAAATAAGAAAATTTATAGTAAATAATCATCCTTATTAGCCTAATATTAAACGAGTTTTGAACCTTTATCTATTAATAAAACAAAAAAAAGCGAGATTCTACAAAAATCTCGCCTTTTTATAAAAGATATCATTAGTGTCCGATTAAAAACTGATTATCATGGCTAAAGTCCTTATTTTACATGGAATCATAACTCCAGACTTTAGTCCGGGGTTACTAAATGTATCCTATTCAATTAGTGGACTTTAGTCCACTATCTCGGACAATAGTGATAAGATATCTCTATTAAATAGATTTTTTAGGCATTACGAATAATATCAGGATTAAAACCTCAATAGGCTCTGGTCTATGAAGATTTTTAAAATTGAAGTTCAACAACACCCGCACGAATTGAGCGCATGGATAACTTAGAGCCTGTTTAAAATTTATCTAATAATTTTGTTACAC
>JAYVDU010000453.1:0-10672 GCA_043749245.1 Bacteroidota bacterium
TATCATATTGGGTTAATGTGGCATCTAATTGCTCAATAGGTATGGTAAACATTGCTTTTTTAGGCGGTGCAACTTTCATTTGCTGAGGTTTATAAACGTGAGTATAATCTTTATTATCTGCAAAAAATTGCTTTGGTTTAAAATGATATTCGCATTTATCTAATTTGTTGCACCGCCCGACATGGTCGCTTAAATATTCATTTAACTCAGTATCAATATACTTTGTAAGTGTTTTTTTGCCATTGCATTGGGGACAATCAAAGCGAGTTTTTGATCCGTTGTATTTTTCTAAAATGTATCTCATGTATCAAATGTTGGTTAAAACAAAACATTATTTTTTTTCATGTAAACCGCATAACCGTAATCTTTGCGCATCGTTTCAAATCCTAATCCCTTTTTAAGGCGGTCGCTAAATGTATTTATTGAAGTAACCCGATAGCCACATTCTAAACAGTAAGTTTTATACTCGTTGTATAGCTCTTTTAATGGCTTCAATTCGTTTGCATCAATAACATAGCTATTGTCATCTAAAAACATTTTTACACTATCTGAGTGCTTTTTGTAGTTTTCAAGTGCTTGTTTAACTTGCTCACTTTCTGAAAATTTCTTATTTATTAATATTCGTTTTAAGCCGTCAAGTACCCAATTAAAAACGCCCGATAATTCACTATTGATTATCTTTTGTGGTAATTCCGTATCTCTCTCACTTTCGGGAATAGTTACATCAAAAGGAATTATTAAAAAACGTCTGAAATATGCGTTTGTATGCTCGACATCGGACGGTAATTTATTACAGTTAAATATTAGTTTAGCGTATTTTCTAATTGTAAAAGGGTTACCGTATGGCAAACGTGCAACAACTGGTTCACCCGACACCAACTGTTTAAATATTGAAGCTTCAAGCTTACCGTTTAACTCACTTGCATAGTTCACCAACTTGTTGGCAATAGTAGCCCTATGATAGCCAGTTTCATTGGTTAAGTTTTCAAGTGAATGGTTCGAGGTGTTTTCAATACCTAGTAAGGCGGTTACTACTTCAAAAAACACGCTTTTACCGTTTGCACCGTCCCCAAACAATAACAAGGCTTTCTCTAATTTCAAAGTGCTTGTATCTGTAAACACATAGCCCATAAACTCAGCTAAAATGTTCTGAGCTTGTTTGTCGGGCAACACTCTATTCAAATAAGCCTCAAATATTGGAGCGGTTGCATTTCGATTATACTCAAAAGGTAATTGATAGGTTAAAAAGTCGGACGCATTAAACGGCTTTAAAATCGTTTCCTTTGGCGTTATTTCAAAAGTACCATTTTTAAGGTTAATCAATACAGTATTATTGTTTTGTGTGGGTGTGGACAAATAAGAAACCGACATAAACTGTTTAAAGAGTTTCTCTCTAAATGGAAAAAATTGAGCTTTGTATTTTGATACTCCAAACTTTTGGGACGCTTCGCCTAAAAAACTTTCAAGTTCGGGTTTATCTAAATTGTCCCAAAAAGCACCGTTATAAACATAGATAAAATCATGATTTTTGCATAAATCCCACTTTTGTTTTTTTGCCAGTTTCAAAAGTTGCTCAATTGTAAGTATTAGCAAATGATTTTCTTTTGCTTTCAAACTGTTAAGCTCTTTTGTTAGTCTGCTTAAACTCACTTCAATTCCTAACCGTTCTTTGTTATCTGTAATATTTTCGAGCTTGTTTTTAAGTTCGTTATATTCTTTGGTTATATTTTCCCTTTCAGGAAACGCTATTTTATCAAAATCAATTGGCTCAATCTTAGAGAGTAATTCTTTTAATATTTTTTTATGTGCTGTTTGTTCGGGTGCTTTATTTATTAAAGTTTCCGTATCTGTTTTTAAATCGCTGAGGTTAAATATAGTTTCCATATTATTTGATTAAATTTTGATAATGGTTTAACAATATTTTAATCTCGGTTTGTCGGTTATTTAATTGTTTGTAGTTTTTGTGATAATTCCATTCTAAGAACAATTCATTTTCAATACATTCAAACTCTTTATTAAGAATCTTAATTTGTTTTTTTGCGGTTTTGTTATTTTTAGTTTCCATTATTTAAAGAGTTTAGTTTGTTTGTCAATTGGGATTAATTCGGGGTTGGTAGTATAATAGTTTACATACCGTTTTGTTATCTTACAAAACCCCCTTTTAAAAATTCCTAATTGATTGTTTTTTCTAAATTCCCGACAAAACCAACAAATATTTGCTCTATCAATATTTAATTGAATAGATAACATTTTCATTGTTTGTGGTTCATTATAAAAACCTTTATAAACTTCTTTTAATTGGTCTTTAAATTGCATATCTTTGCCTTGCAAGTTCAAAGATTTGAAAGGGGCTGAGGTGGGTTTTTTAACCATTATCTTCAGCTCCCTTCTTTTTGTTCAAACAGATTATAGCGCTTTCAACTTCGGAGCGCTTGTAATAGGTTCGGTTACCAATACCATAGCTTGTTAATTTGCCTTTCTTTGTCCATAGCCATAAAGTTGAGAGGTCGCATTTAAGCATCTCAGAAACTTCATTTCTCGTTAAATATTCGGTGGGTTTCGTAGGCTGAAAATTTGTTTTCAGTTCCGTTAATTGATTTTGAAGTCCCTCAAATAAACTGGTTATCTGTTCGGGACTTACCTCTCTTAAAATTGTTGATTGTGTCATTTTTCCTGTTTTATATTAGTTTTCAGGGTAAAATTGCAATCACTTTAAAGTTAAAGTGGGGTCAAACTATGTCTATTTTTCAATGCGTTTAACCCCGTGTCTTACTTGGCTTAAAAGCATCTTTAAATCTTTGTACTTCAAATGAAACATCGTAATTTAATGTATCAATAAGTTCGATAATAAAATTATAGATTTCATTTTTTGATTTCCAGACTTTCGTTTCAATATTTAGATAATTTATAAATGGTTTTAAGCTCAAAATAAAATCCTTTTCAAATTGTCTACTGTTTGAATTTATGTTTTCTGTATTATTTGCATTAATTTTAAAATTGCTCTCTATCAAATTAATTATTTTATAACAAATAGGGTATGAATCCAAAGTTAAATCATGCGTTCCTTTATCAGTAATAAATTTTATTGATTTAATGGCAGGTATTTTTTGTAAATCTAAATTGCTAAGTTTTCTATTATTTTTTTGAGTAATTAATTTTGATAAAAACTTTAATAATTCATTATTTTGTTTTTTTGCTTGACTATTTACTTTTGCAAGTTGAACCTCTTTAGCCCAAATAGCATGTTCTAAAGATTGTCCAAATTCAACTAAAAAATAAATTATATCATTTTGATAGTCACTCAATTCATATTTATTAATGATTTTATTTGATTCAATTAACACGTTTTTTTTAAAATAATGTTCGTAAAAGTTATAAAACCTATCTTCGTTTAAAATTTCATAATATTTGGATATTAAAGCGAAATTTGGAACTATATTATTTTGATGTTTAGTTTTTGAATTCATGTATCTAATGTAGGTTATGTAAGTTAAAACAAAACATTATTTTTAAAAATATTCAGCTAGTTGCAATGCTTTTTGCGTATCTGATTTTCCAATATACTCCAAAAACATTTTTTCGGTGCTATGTCCAGTTGCACTAATTAATAATGAAGTGGGAATTTTACCATAGTTGTTGGTTGCAAAAGAACGCCTACCAATATGAGAGGAAACGAGTTCCCATTTTTCATAAGTTCCTGACTTTTTACGTTTGACTTTATCCTTATTAACCTCAATAATACTACCTTTTACTTTCTCGTTAATTTCTGCAATTTTGCAAACATCTTTGATATAATCATTATATTTTTGGTCGCTAATTGGATAAGGAAAATTACCCTTTCTATTTTTTAATATTGCAAGTACCTTTTTACTTAATGGTACTGTCATAATCTTATCTGTTTTTATTTGGGTAAATTCAATTAAAGATTTTTTATTTTCAATTCTTATCCAATCCTTAGTAAATCTCATAAAATCAGAAACCCTTTGCCCAGTTTCACACGAAATAATAAGCCAGTCCCTAGCATTGTTTAAACTATCTGTATCAAACGTTTTATTCGCTATTATCTCTAATTCCTCACTAGTTAAATAGATTTTATCAACCTTTTCCATTTTAGGTTTAATCAAATCAACTTTTGAGCTAATTTCAATGTCATTTACCCTAGCATTAAAGCATATTGTTTTAAGGTATTTAACCGCCCTAGCTACATAGTTTAAAGAATAGCTCTCTTTAATACAGTATTGCTCAAACTTCATAATGAAATTGGTATCAATATCTTTAATTATAAACTCGCTTTTACTATGAGTTTGAAACTTTAAAATCAAATTCCTTGTTGATTTGTTTCTTTTTAGAGTTCCGCTCTTAATATCCTTTGCTTTACTTTCATTATAGTAATCAATAAAGGGGATAAGCTTATTTGTTATTTCGGCAACTTGCTGAGGTGGGTTTATAAAGTCTTTTAACCATTGAGTGTTAATCTCAGTTTTATTGTGAGTATCATTATAATGGTTTAACAAATCAACACTTAACTTTTTAAGGTCTGTATCTAGTTGCTTCGTATTTACATCTTTTAAAGTCTTAGGTTGCCCATTGTTTTTGGTAGTCCAATTATTGCCATTTACGATATAATTTGTTTTAGCGGTTACATCAATTAACCGTCCCTCTTTAAATCTCACATAGATACTTGCAGTTTCTGAGGTGCTTTTTACAATAAACTTTATAGTTGCCATAGTACAAATATACAATTTTCCCCATAAGTTCCCCACATTTTCCCCACTTAATCAAATTTAATCAAATTTACCAAAAGAATAGTTATATTTGTAAAAGCCTTTTATCATTGTATTTAAAGACAAATAGGTGTTTTGGTTGAGGTTTATTAAAGAGGGGTATTGTAAAAAAGTTGTTCTAGTCGGACAACGGAAAGCCCCTCTTAACTAATAAGAGGGGCTTTTTTATTGATACTTTTTTGAAATTTATTTTTTAATTACACCCAACTCTAACCCTACTTTTTCGAACGCAACTAAAGCCTTATCTAAATGAGCTTGGGTATGTGCCGCTGATAATTGAACCCGAATACGTGCTTGTCCTTTAGCTACCACAGGGAAAAAGAAGCCAATCACATAAATACCTTCTTCTAATAATTTATCGGCAAATACTTGGGATAGCTTTGCATCGTATAGCATTACAGGTACGATAGCAGAATCACCTGCTTTAAATTCTAAGCCAATTTTACGTAAACCTGTTTTAAAGTAAGCGATATTGCTTTCTAAAGTATCTCTTAATTCGGTAGTTTCGCTAAGTAAATCAAACACTGCGATACTTGCCCCTACAATACTTGGTGCTAAAGAGTTTGAAAATAGGTAAGGACGAGAGCGTTGTCTTAATATTTCAATGATTTCTTTTTTACCGGTTGTAAAGCCGCCCATTGCACCGCCTAGAGCTTTACCTAAAGTTCCGGTGATAATATCCACGCGATTCATGACGTTTTTCAATTCAACAGTTCCGCGTCCAGTTTTGCCAATAAAACCGCTTGCATGGCATTCATCTACCATTACCATGGCGTTGTATTTATCTGCTAAGTCACAAATTTTATCTAAAGGCGCCACAAAGCCGTCCATACTAAATACACCATCCGTTACAATAATGCGGTAACGTTGTGCTTGTGCTTTAATAAGTTGTTCTTCCAGGTCCGCCATATCACAATTCTTGTAGCGGTAACGTTGCGACTTGCATAAACGCACGCCATCAATAATAGACGCATGATTTAGTTCATCGGATATGATGGCATCTTCCTCACCAAACAATGGTTCAAACACCCCACCATTAGCATCAAAGGCAGCAGCATATAAAATAGTATCTTCTTGCCCTAAAAAAGAAGCAATCTTTTGTTCTAAAGTTTTATGGATGTCCTGAGTACCGCAAATAAAACGAACCGAAGACATTCCAAATCCATGTGTATCAAGCGCTTTTTTTGCGCCTTCAATTACCTTTGGATGAGACGATAATCCCAAATAATTATTTGAACAAAAAACAATGACTTCATTGCCATCACTTATTTTTACACTAGCGCCTTGCGGTGTAATAATTACACGTTCTTTCTTAAATAATCCGTTTTGTTCTATTTCAGTAAGTTGAGCTTGAAGGTGTTGTTGGAATTTTCCGTACATAATGTTTTAGTTTAATGAAGTACAAATTAAAATAAATATATGTGATTTTTCAATTTTTTATGAATGTATATTTTAAGTTTTGTAAAAAATCGCATATTTGCAGCCTAAATGCACATGTGGCGTTCCCGATAGCTATAGGGATGGTAGCCGAATCCACTCAAATCTTTCTTAAATTTTACCATGGCGCACGTTTATATTTTGTATTCTCAAAATTTAGATAAATTTTATATCGGAAGTAGTTTGGATTTATCTGAAAGATTAGAAAACCATAAAAACAAACTGTACACAAATTGTTATACTGCCAAAGACAATAGCTGGGAATTATTTTTTGAAATCTCAAACATAGAATACCAACAAGCAAGGGAAATAGAAAATCATATTAAAAAAATGAAAGACATGTACTCTTAACTTGTATAATTTAATAAACTTAATTATATTTGCATTCTAAATGCACATGTGGCGTAATTGGTAGCCGCGCCAGACTTAGGATCTGGTCCGCAAGGGTGGGGGTTCGAGTCCCTTCATGTGTACACATAGCAAAAGCCACTGATAATCAGTGGCTTTTTTACTGAAGTTAAGAACTAATTTAAGATAATATTATTCAAAACTACACTCATTCAAGTCTGGAGTCTTCCATTTTTATCTATTTATAAAATAGATAATTACTATTAAACTTATAAAACTTTAAATTAATTAAGCGGTATATCTATTTTAGCATGCATGTCAATTGCATTTTAATTTAAGCATTTATGAGCGAAATATGTAAGTTTTTTAAATAAGGATATAATACATTGAGGTACAAACATCTGAATATTTACCTTGTAAATATTTACAGAAAATCTAAAACTTTAAAAATGAAAAATCAAAACTTACAACTACTTGCTATTCTAGCCGAATGCGCTGCTGCATGCAATTACTGTTCAACTGCTTGTTTGGACGAAGCCGATCCTAAAATGATGAGAAGCTGTATTAAATTGGATATGGATTGCGCCCAAATTTGTGAATTAACTGCTGCATTTATTAGTAGAGGTTCGGATCATGCTGATCATGTTAAAAAAGAATGTGCTGAAATTTGTAGGAAATGCGCAGAGGAATGCTCTAAGCACAATAATGACCACTGTAAGTCATGTGCTGAGGCTTGTAAAAAATGTGCCGATGCTTGTGCATAATAAAAATGAGAGGTTGAAAAACCTCTCATTTTTATTAAAATACATTTCCTATAACGAGAAGTATTTTTTAATTTAATACTTTTTTTAAGCTGATTTATAAATTAGATTACTACCTTCTTAATAGTCTCCACCCAATCATCACCGCTATTAAGGCTTTCAACGAGTTGTATTTTTTCGCCACCATGTTTATGAAAAATTTCCTGATATTCGGTGCCAATTTCATAAATAGTTTCTAAGCAATCTGCTGTAAATGCGGGAGAAAACACTAAAAGATTTTTCATTCCTTTTTTAGCTAATTCTTCAACAACCTTGTCACTAAAGGGTGTTAGCCATTTATTATCTAATCTGCTTTGAAAACTGAGTGTATATTTATCGGCAGGAATGTTCAATTTTTCAACAATTGATTTAGTTGTTTGGTAGCAGCCGGCTTTGTAGCAATAATAATTTACATCAGTTAACTCATCTTCGCAGTGATGATCTTTACATAAGTATCCATCTTCATACACTTTATCAACTTGTCTTTCGGGCAAGCCGTGGTAACTAAAAATAACATGATCGTATTTAGAAATATCATGTTGTTTACCTCTATTTACGATACAATTGATATAATCTTCGTTATCAAAATATTGAGACACAATTTTTAATTCGGGTATTACCCACCATTTACTCACTATTTCCATAAAACGCTGTAAGGCACTGCCAGTGCTACTTGAAGCATATTGAGGAAATAAAGGAAAGACAGTTATTTTATGATACCCTTCTTTTTTCATTCGCTCCAAAACACTTTCCATACTTGGACTTTGGTAACGCATCGCCATTTCTACTTTCACATCTTCACCAACAGCAAGTTGTAATTTTTTTTGTAAATCAAGCGTATGTTTTAATAAAGGCGAGCCTGTTTTTTCGTCCCAAATAGCCTTATATAACTTAGATGAATTACCAGCACGGAAAGGAACAATAATGCCATTTACCAATAATTTGCGGGCTAACCAAGGAATATCAATCACGCGCGGATCGTTTAAAAATTGTGTTAAGTATTTTCGAACATCCGACGTTTTAGGACTATCAGGCGTTCCCAATTGGAGTAGTAAAATGGCTGTTTTTTGTTTCATTTAATGTTTGGTTTTCAACACAGAGGCACGAAGATACAGAGTCCACTGAAATATTCTATTTTTAAACACACTATTTTATGAATAGTTTAAAATATCTCTCTAACCTCTGTTTCTCTTTGGTGAAAAACTTATTTCCGTAATCCTAAAATTTTCGCCATTTTTACGGTCTTAAAATGACTAAAACAGCACACACAGAAAAACAACCAAAGCGGCTTGCTATTATGGGAAGCACTGGTAGCATCGGTACACAAGCGCTGGATGTTATTAGGGAAAATCCCAAAGAATTTGAAGCAGAAGTTTTAGTAGCTCACAGTAATGCTGATTTACTGATAAAACAAGCCATTGAATTTAAGCCTAATGCCGTGGTTATTGGCGATGAAGCCAAATATCAGCAAGTAAAAGATGCTTTGTTTACACATGATATCAAAGTTTTTGCAGGCGCGAAATCAATTGAACAAATCGTAGAGATGGAAACCATTGATATGGTTTTAGCTTCTATTGTTGGTTATGCGGGCTTGGCGTCTACCATTAATGCGATTAAATATAAAAAAAACATTGCGTTAGCTAATAAAGAAACCTTAGTGGTTGCAGGAGATATTGTGACTAAGTTAGCTTATGAAAATGCTGTAAACCTCTATCCTGTTGATTCCGAGCACTCAGCTATTTTTCAATGTTTGGTGGGTGAATTTGATAATCAGATTGAAAAAATTTATTTAACTGCTTCTGGTGGCCCGTTCAGAGGAAAAGATAAAGCCTTTTTAGCATCTGTAAAAAAAGAACAAGCACTTAAACACCCAAATTGGGTAATGGGTGCTAAAATCACTATTGACTCTGCAAGCCTTATGAATAAAGGACTTGAAGTGATTGAAGCTAAATGGTTATTTAATTTAAAGCCCGAACAAATTGATGTAATTGTGCATCCGCAAAGTATTGTACACAGCATTGTACAATTTACCGACGGCAGTATGAAAGCCCAAATGGGATTGCCTGATATGAAGCTACCTATACAATATGCTTTTACATATCCTCAACGAATTAAAACAAATTTTCCACGTTTTGATTTTTTTAACTATCCGCAACTCACATTTGAGAAGCCAGATACAGAAACCTTTGCTAACTTAGCACTTGCATTTAAAGCAATGGATAAAGGCGGTAATATGCCTTGTGTATTAAATGCATCAAACGAAATAGTAGTGCAAGCGTTTTTAGAAGATAAAATAGGATTTTTACAAATGAGCGATGTCATTGCATCCACACTTGATAAAATGCCTTTTATAAAAACACCTACTATCGACGATTATATTCAGTGCGATAAGGAAACGAGAATACTGACAACAGAGATTTTGAAGAGAGTACCTCAATAGACGAAAGGGATTTAAGGGAACGGAGAGACGAATGACTAAAACGAATATAGTATACTTGTCAGTTTTAGTAATCTTTTGCCTGCTTCTTGCAAAAAATGTATCGAGAACAGACTTCAGAAATTTAAATAAAATAATAATATAATTATCAAATCATTTCACATCATCAAATTATCAAATCAACTAATTATCAAATCAATAACATATGAAATTTCTTCAACTATTTTTAGCTCTTACTATTTTAATTTCTCTCCACGAATTTGGACATTTTTGGTTCGCTAAACGATTCGGAACACGCGTAGATAAATTTTATTTATTCTTCGACTTTTTATTCCCATTTGCAGGAATTATGAATTTTGCTATTTTTAAAAAGAAAATTGGTGATACAGAATATGGTATCGGTTGGTTTCCGTTTGGTGGCTATGTACAAATTGCCGGTATGGTTGATGAGCAAATGGATAAAACCATTATTGATTCTCCACCTCAACCTTGGGAATTACGCTCTAAGCCAGCATGGCAACGCTTATTAGTAATGATGGGCGGTATTATTGTAAATTTAATTTTAGGATTTTTTATTTACATCATGATTCTATTTGTGTGGGGAAAAGAAACAATTCCTGTAAATAAATTACAATATGGTATTGCTGTAGATTCAACGGCATATAAAATGGGTTTACGTAATGGCGATAAATTAGTGTCTATTGATGGTGAAGAAATCAAATCATTAAACAGAGCAACGATTATGGTGATTATGAATAAAGCCAAATCAATTGAAGTGACCAGAGATGGCGTTCCTGTTACCGTTGCTGTTACAGATGAAAACATTAGTCGTATTTTGAAAAATTTAAAAAAGAGTCCGTTTATTT
>JAYVDU010000454.1:0-10609 GCA_043749245.1 Bacteroidota bacterium
TTTAAAATTTAATGCATGGCAACAACGCTACATTGCGCGGTCGATGAGAAAATTCATATACTAAAACCGTAGCAGGATTATTAATATATGGGTTTACTAACATTCCGCCATTACTGGGTGGTGTTGACATGATTAATCCATCTGTAACAACATTTAATTTGCTGTCAGACCACCAATCATTAATTGTACCTACACCTCCAGTGCCGCCTAATTCTCTGTGTGTAGACGCTGCTTCATTAGTTCCAATAACTCTACCTGCATTTACCCCTTTGCCCATATCTAAACCTCGCACAAACTCACCTCTTAAATCCGGCAAATTAAATGCAGCACCACCACCACCATACAAGTAGCCAATAGCGGCAAATAGTTCGGGATAAGTAGTAGTACTAACACTTTGACCGTTACATATCAAATATCCATTTGGTGCTGTTACGTTAGCAAAATATTGCACAGTGCCTGCAGGATTATTTGCGCAGTCCCATTTAGTACCATCAAAATAATAAAATCCTTTAAGATTTGTATCATATACTTGTAAGCCATCAATAGGGCTTGCAATAGCAAGGCGTTGAACGGTAGTCATACGTGGCATAGCAAAGCCTGCAATTGTACTGGTAATATCAACAATAGCAGCAGTAGCAGGTGCTGTTGTTCCAACCCCAACATTTCCGCCTTTATCTTGCAATACTAATGCAGAATAACTGGTGTTTTCTAAATTTCCTTTTGCTGAACCCATTGTACTATAAGCCTGAAGCTCACAGTAACCTTTTGCTTCTAAATGAAGATGAGAAAGGCTATTCCCGTCATAAATTTTTATTCCGTTATCTGTCCATGGTTCAAAAATATCTGACATGACCGTGGCAGTTGAATAACCGATATTGAAACTAGACTGCGGGTACACGCCATCGTTGGCTAAAATATTACCATTTACATGCAAGCGTTGTAAAGGAGAAGGCGTTCCTATTCCAAAATTTCCTGTAGATAAAATGCGGGCACGTTCGCTGCTGTTTGTTTTAAAAATAACATCATTTGCGTTTGTTGTTCCCAAAAAATTAAGGGGAGTGATATTGGAGTTTCCGGTAATTTCCCAATTTAAGGTTGAGGGCATGACTAAGCTATCATAAATGCGCCCATTTGGAGCTGCAAATAAATTTCGAACACCAAAACCAATTAAAGTATCACTTCTAATTGTACCCGCCACATGAAGTTTTGATAAGGGACTATTTGTTCCAATACCAACGTTTTGCGAAAACGATTTAAACAGCGCAAATATAAATATGAATAAAATTGTTTTTTTCATGTGAAGATTTAAAATTTACTATTGTTTTTTTTCTAATAAAATAGTTAGTGTCTTTTCAAGCTTTTGAATTCGTTCTTCTTGTGATTGAATTTTTTCTTCTTGTGATTTGATTACTTTTTGCTGTTCTTGCATTCCTTCGGTAAGAATTACCGAAAGACGCGAATAATCTACTGCCCATAATTCTTTAGCTTCATTTTTTGGTTTATAAACTAATTCAGGAAATACTGTATACACATCCTGTGCAATGAATCCAAAATCACTTATAGGTTGATCATTTTTAAAAACAATATTTCCTGTTGCGTCAAAACCAGAAGTGTGTTTTAAATAGGTGCTAGGTTGTAATTGCATGATTTTTTCAAGAGTAGAATTTTCAAACGCTTTTATATTTGTTTTTAATCTTCTGTCAGAGGTAAAATAATTAGTTCCAGTAATCGTTAAATTACCTAATCCATTTAGTGTCATTAATAAGTTTTCATTGCAGCCTCCCCCCGAAGTAAAATTTCTCCAGTTGTAACCTCTATCTGCTGGAGCAATGCCTGCGGATCCATTTCCGGGATCACTTACATTCCAAAAATCAACATTACTAGTGCCTGCTTGCCT
Source organism: Bacteroidota bacterium (assembly GCA_043749245.1). GTDB lineage: Bacteria > Bacteroidota > Bacteroidia > B-17B0 > Aurantibacillaceae > UBA4416. The sequence goes on from JAYVDU010000454.1 coordinate 1,898, forward strand.
GTTCATTCCTAAAACTAAAGCCCCTACTCCGTTCATCCAAGAGGTTGCGGGTGGTGCCGGTTGCGCTACGGGATCACTATTAAAACTTCCAAAAGAAGAATACCCACCTATGACAGCTAATTTTACATTTAAAACATCTGTAGCCGTAACCGCACCTCCACATTGAGATGTAAAATATTGATTGCCTATTCGCATATTGCCCGTGCCGTTTACTAATACTTGGGGTGCACCATTGGAAACAATATTTATTAAATTGGTATTAAAGCTTCCTAAACTAACATTATCTTTTTGCACAAAATAAACACCTGTATTGGCGTAACCTGCATCTATACCCCCAATAAATCCCGCATCACTATTGGCTATACCATTAAAGTTACGGGTTCCGTAAACTGCTGCGTTAACATCTGAAACAATTTCCAATTTTTTAGTAGGTCCTCCCACACTGATTCCCACATTGCCATTTTCCATTATTTTAATGCCTGAAAAAATACTAGGATTTCCGACAGTAGTCCATGGTGCAATTAATAAGCCTGAATTATCTGAAATGGATGGATTATTATCATTTGTGAAGATGATTGATTTATCACCTGTTTGTGTCATTCCATTCCAATCTCCAGGTGATGCTCCTGAGAATAAACTAAACCAGCCCAATGAACCTGTTCCTTGTCTCGAAAATCTGGCAATGGAACTTGCGGTTGTATTATTTGTTAAAACAACATCCAATTGGGCATTAGGGCCAGGAGTGCCAATTCCTATGAATCCATTACTTGCCAGTGTCCTTATACGTTCAATATTATTTGTTTTAAAAACCAAATCCTGAGCATCTCCTGTTCCTAAAAAATTTGTTCCCGCTATTGTACCAGTATTTCCCAAAAGTTCCCAGGCATTTGATGCGCTGGGGATTAAAACTACATCTCCATTAATATCTACAGATAACGCTTTACCTAATGATGCCACTGTTGGTGATACGGATGTTAAGTTTGTAAATCGTAAGCCGGATGTATTAGCTAAGGCGGATGTAATCTCTAATCTATTATTTGGCGTGCTGTTTCCTATACCAACATTCCCTAAATTATTTATAAAAACGTGTGCGCCTGGAATGTTACCTCCCGAAAGTATAAGTCCCGAAGCTAACAGCGGATTTGTATATACCCTGCCTTTTTCAATTCCAGTACCATCTAAAAAAATTAAATCACCCGCATCTGATCCGGCTGTTGCTCTTATAGTGATACCATCTCCTCCAATAGCACTAACTTCCAATCTTGTGCCAGGTGCGGAAGTTCCTAACCCTAAAAAGCCGTTTCCTGACAAAAACCTGCCCCTCTCAATATTGTTTGTTTTAAAAATAACATCATTTGCGTTTGTTGTTCCCAAAAAATTTAGCGCTGTAATGTTGGAGTTTCCGGTAATTTCCCAATTTAAGGTAGAGGGCACGACTAAGCTATCATAAATACGACCATTTGGAGCCGCAAATAAATTTCGAACACCAAAACCAATTAAAGTATCACTTCTAATTGTACCCGCTACATGAAGTTTTGATAAGGGACTATTTGTTCCAATACCAACATTTTGCCCTTTTACAAAAATTGTAACTGCAAAAAACATAAAAGATAGTAAGGTTTTATTCATAATAAAGGCAATTATATTAATAGTTTATAAATATACTCTATAAAACATTAAAACTATCTATAAATGAGTGGACTTAGCCTTCGAATGAGTGTCTGGTTAAATGTAAATTATTTCCCTTTTAAATCAGATTCTATATAATTGGCAACTGCTTCAATTTGTTCGGGCGTTAACACTGCTTTGTATGAAGCCATCGTGTTTTTACCTTCAGAAATAATGGTGACAATATTTTGATGATCTAATGCAGTTACTGATAAATCTTTAGCGCCATTCAGGCCTAATTTTCCATTGCTTCCGTGACAAAGCGTACATTTTTCTTCAAAAATTTCTTTACCACTTACGGCTATAGTTGTACCACGAGCCTTTGCTTCTTTGGCCTTGTTAGCTAAACCAAATGCAACGATGATTAAGAAAAAGGATAAGGTTGCTAATACTTTGTTTTTCTTTTTATAACCTACTACAGCTAATGGAATGGATGCTAATACTAAAGCGATTTTAATAATTAAAAACATATTAATTTCGGGCAAGCGAGTCATTAAATAAATGCCGGTTGCTAAAAACCCAAAGCTGACGATCATTTCAAGCACTTTTGTTTTTTTCTTAAATTTTTCTAAAAGATCATCTTTATCGCTAAGCAATAAAATGGTTTTTATTAAATAGATTAACGTAAATAATACAACGAATAACGTATGTGAATGAAGCATGCCTGTTGCCATAGTGGGTTTTAAAATTTGTTTCTCAAAATTAACAATTTATCTTTAAATAAAAGACCTATTCTGATTTTTATACATACTCGATAATGTTATATTTGTTTGACTAATATTTTACGTATGCAAAAAATTGTTTCCCTTTTTGTTTTATTAATAGGCTCTTTGGCGATAAGTGCACAAACCACTTTTCCTAATAACGGTGCGCCTAACGCAACACACACCCTATATGCCTTTACCAATTGTACCCTGCATGTGGATGCCGATGTGGTGGTTTTGAATGCTTCTTTGCTGGTGCAAGACGGCAAAGTCATTCGCTTTGGCGAAAAGTTAGAAGCTCCAAAAGAAGCCATTAGCGTGGATTTAAAGGGCAAGCATATTTATCCGGCGTTTATTGATTTGTACAGTGATTATGGAATGCCTGAAGTTAAAAAAACAATCAATACAGACGCACCCAAAAAAGGAGCTTATGGTTGGAATCAGGCTATTAAAAGCGAAGTAGAAGCACAAAAATTATTTTTGCATAATCAGGCTAAGGCCGATGAATTACGTAAACAAGGATTTGCAACCGTATTAACTGCTAGTAAAGATGGGATAGTACGAGGTAGTGGCGCTTTGGTTTTTTTAGCGAATGCCAAAGAAAACGAAAGTATTTTAAAAGACAGAGCTGCTGGATTTTATTCGTTTAACAAAGGAACTTCTCCTCAAGATTATCCTGAATCGTTAATGGGAGCGGTTGCTCTATTGCGCCAAACCTATTATGACGCGAATTGGTATAAATCCAATGGCACTAAAACGGAATATAACATCACGTTAGATGCCTTTAATAAATTACAAGAGCTGCCTTCTATCTTTGAAGGAGGTGATAAATACAATGATATTCGTGGAAAAAAAGTAGGGGATGAATTTAAAGTAACATACATCATTAAGGGTGGAGGTAACGAGTATCAGCGTTTGTACGACATCCAAAATACCTTTTCAAAATTTATTATTCCTATTAATTATCCCGAAGCGTTAGATGTGGAAGACCCTTATGATGCAGAGCAAGCAACACTTGGCGATTTAAAACATTGGGAAATGGCGCCTGCGAATTTAGCCATGCTCGAAAAAAATGCGGTTCAATTTTGTATCACGAGTGCGGATTTAAAAAACAAATCTGATTTCCTAAAAAACTTACGAAAGGCTGTAAAATATGGTCTTTCAGAAAAAACAGCGTTGAAAGCACTAACATTTAATCCTGCTAATTTTATTGGTGTTCAAGATAAAATTGGATCATTAAAACAAGGAATGTATGCTAATTTTTTCATAGCATCTAAAGATATTTTTGAAGAAGATGCTATCATTCACGAAACATGGAGTAATGGCATTAAGCATGTATACAGCGATTTAGCTATACCCGACATTAAAGGCACGTATCAATTAGTAGCAGATATAAATACCTACAAAATAGAAGTTACCAAGGATCAAGATAATTATGCGGGTTTAGTTTATTTAAAAGATAGCGCGAAAGCAAAGGCAAATGTTCAATTTAAAAACAATTTACTGACCTTAAGTTTTCCTTACGATACGTCGTTGGTATTACGTTTATCAGGCAATTACAATGAACCCGCTAAATTATTTATAGGAAAGGGACAATATGCAGATGGATCTTGGATAAATTTTACGATGACACAAATACAAATTGCTGATACAACTAAACCGAAAGTGGTTATTGCAAAACCTAAATTGGATATAGGTAAAGTGTATTATCCGTTTACCGCTTATGGAGAGCCTGAAGCAGAGAGCGTTGGACTTATAAATGATACTTGGAACAAATTTAAAAACAGATACGATGCGATTTTAATCAAGAACGTTACTATTTGGACTAATGAATCAGACTCTATTTTAAAAGACTATGATGTTTATATAACCGAAGGAAAAATTGTACGCATTGCTCCCAATATTGATGCACCAAAATTAGCATTTGCTAAAACCATTGATGGTAAAGGGATGCACTTAACGCCTGGAATTATTGATGAACACTCGCACATTGCGTTATTTAGTGTAAACGAAGGAGCAGATGCAAGTAGTGCTGAGGTACGAATGTGTGATGTGATAAATCCCGATGATATTAATATTTACAGACAATTAGCAGGAGGCGTTACTACTGCACAATTATTGCACGGTTCGGCTAATCCTATTGGTGGACAAAGTTGTTTGATTAAATTACGTTGGGGAAAAAATCCGGATGAGTTTAAGTATGAGAAAGCAGATGGCTTTATTAAATTTGCCTTAGGCGAAAATGTAAAACATGCGAATGGTTTAAACCCTGATATAGCAAGATTTCCGCAAACACGCATGGGAGTAGAGCAGTTTTATTATGATTACTTTACAAGAGCTAAAGCGTACAAAAAAGCGATGGAAGATTTTGGAAAACTTTCACCAAAAGATATCGAAAAAAACAAAATCGTCTCTCCTCGTCGTGATTTAGATTTAGATGCCATTGCCGAAATCCTTGATAGCAAACGTTTCATTACCTGCCATAGTTACATTCAAAGCGAAGTATTGATGTTGATGCATGTAGCGGATAGTATGAAATTTAAAGTCAACACCTTTACTCATATTTTGGAAGGCTATAAAGTAGCAGATAAAATGAAAGCGCATGGAGCAAACGCCTCTACGTTTTCTGATTGGTGGGCGTATAAATTAGAAGTGATGGATGCCATTCCTTTTAATGCAGCTATGTTGACTAAAGTGGGCGTGAATACTGCCATTAACAGCGATGATGCTGAAATGGGACGACGTTTAAATCAGGAAGCTGCTAAGGCTATTAAATATGGTAAGTTAACGGAAGTGCAGGCTTTAAAATTAGTAACACTTAATCCTGCTAAAATGTTACATATTGATGATAAAGTTGGTAGTATCAAAGTTGGTAAAGTGGCAGATGTTGTGCTTTGGACAGATAATCCGTTAAGCGTTTACGCAAAAGTAAACACGACAATTATTGATGGACAAATTTATTATGATGTGGATGATGATGCGAAACTCCGCACAGATATACAGAAAGAACGCGCTCGATTAATCGCAAAATTAATTATCGAAAAAAATAAAGGCGCTAAAGTAATTAAGCCTGTAGCGAAAAAACCAAATTATTTTCACTGCGATAGTAAAGAAAGTGGGTTGTAGACTTATCGTTTAATTAAATTCAATTTCATATACTTTATTATTATAGGTTCGTTGTATTCTAAATATTCCATTTTTTGTTAGTTTTAGAATTTTCCAGGTACTTTCTGTTGTATAGAAAATATTATAATTTGGAGGTTGATTATTTGAAAGCACTACCATTTTAAAATAAATGTATATGTATTTCTTATTACTAAAGAAATGATACGAACCACTACCAAAAGCTGATTCAATTATGTTGTTTTTATCATCAATCCGCCAAGAATTACCGGAAAAATTAAATGGGATAGTTGGTGCAGGAAATCCATTATACGGATAAGTATTGTAAATATTATTCCACATTGGTATACTATCAACTCCATCAATGGTATAAGCTGTTATGCTACCTCCAGTAAAAGCGCTTTCAGGACTCTTAAACCAAAGGTCATTATCGGGGTATTTTTTACAAGTCGTTAATAAGCTAATGATTGCTACTACAATAATGCTAGTTAGTATGGCATTTGTTTTCATGGCTTTAGTTTTTGTTTTATATAAATATAAGCAAAACTATTTTTTTATTTCTTTCTTAAGAGCATCTATTTTTTTTGAATCACATATAGCGTCAGTTCTAAGTATAATGAAAGATGATGTTATTTTGTTAAAAAAATAGCATAAGCATATCCTTGATTTTTCATACTTTTATAATCTAATAATTATTAATTCAAGATAAAATGAAATTTGGTGTTGTAGTATTCCCGGGCTCTAATTGCGACGAAGATATGGTATATGTTTTAAGAGATATTTTAAAACAAGAAACCGTTAAATTATGGCATAAAAACACCGATCTTGAAGGATGTACGCATATTATTTTACCAGGAGGCTTTTCTTATGGTGATTATTTAAGAAGCGGTGCTATTGCTCGTTTTTCGCCCATTATGTCAAGCGTGATAAAACATGCCGAAAATGGTGGGTTTGTATTTGGTGTATGTAATGGCTTCCAAATTTTATGCGAAAGCGGTTTATTGCCAGGAGCTTTATTACACAATAGCTCTCGTAAATTTATTTGTAAAAATGTATTCATTAAACCAGAAAATAACTGTACGCAGTTAACTAATTCTGTTCCCATGAAAGCGCTTAAAATACCCATTGCACATGGCGAAGGCAAGTATTTTGCAGATGCAGAGACTTTAGCGAACTTAAACAAAAACGGACAAATTTTATTTAGATATTGCGATGAAAATGGCACTATAACAGACGAAGCAAATCCTAATGGTGCTTCGGAAAACATAGCAGGTGTGTGTAATGCTACCAAAAACGTATTTGGTATGATGCCCCATCCTGAGCGTGCCGCCGATGAATTGTTAGCAAACACAGATGGTAAAAGTCTTTTTGAGAGTATTTTAAAAGCAGCTTTAATTGGAGCTTAATTTAGATTTTAATTGGTCTGTCTCAAAAGTTTTAAATTTTTATACCGAAGTTGATTCTGTATTTCAAGGTGATTAGTTTACAATCCATAAGGCTCTGAAACGAAATCAGAATGACTGTAATGTTTACTTTGAAGATACCCTCATACTAAGGCCAACTGAATTTATGATTTAGGATAAAAATGCGAAGTTGTTTTTTATCAAGGTGATTTATAAAAATCGTCACATCGCATTGTCTACAGAGCTGTTTTTTAATTACCTCCTCAGGCGTAAGGTGAAGAAAATTATTTTGGGCTACAAGATGCCTGACGGCTCTTTCAAATGGTACTAATTTAAAGTGAGCTACTATTTCTTTCATTTTTAACCTCACTTAAAGCTGGTTGTTTTATGTGGAATTTAACGATAATTTTGATGAGCATGTCATAAATACGTGTGTTTGATTGTTAATTGACGATAAACAGTATTGCATTATACCGAAAAAAGTCGGAACTTTGTGCCAATAATTTTAAACTATAAGCCAAATTGTTGGTTTAATTATAAATCGGCAAAACAGTTTAAAAATTACAACATTATTAACCAATATTTAAGATTCTATTATTATGATTATTTTTCTTGCTCTGATTATTCACTGGTATTCTTCCTTATTTGGACAAACCTTTTTCTTACACCGTTATGGTGCCCATAAAATGTTTACAATGAGTAAATTTTGGGAAAAATTCTTTTACGTTTTTGCCTGGGTTACTCAAGGCTCTTCTTATCTAAACCCCAGAGCTTACGCTATTTTACACCGTATGCATCATGCTTATAGCGATACGGAAAAGGATCCGCATACACCTCACTTTTTTAAGGAAGTGTTTACGATGATGATGCATACTAAAAAAATATATAACGATGTATTAAACAAGCGTGTGGTGGTTGACGAAAAATTTGATCGTGATTTTCCTGAATATCCTGCTATTGATAGGATTGCTGATAGCTGGTACACTCGTATTGGTTTTGGGGTTCTTTATACCGCTTTTTATTGGCAATTTGCGACACATTGGTGGATGTTTTTGTTTTTACCGATTCATTATTTAATGGGGCCTATCCATGGTGCTATTGTTAACTGGGCAGGGCATAAATACGGTTACCGTAACCATAATGAAGGAGATCAATCTAAAAACACCTTGTTTTGGGATATCTTAATGATGGGCGAATTATTTCAAAACAATCACCATCACGCTGGTTCTAAACCAAATTTTGCAAACAAGTGGTTTGAGTTCGACCCAACCTATCCTGTAATTTTATTATTAGACAAACTTCATGTTATTAAGTTAGCTAAAGTTAGAAACAAATAGGCGCTCTCCTATAATACATATTAAAATCCCATCAATTTTTGATTGATGGGATTTTTTTTTGAAAAGCAATTAATTGGGCAGCTTGAAAGATAGCACATTCAAGCTAAACTTAAATTTGAAAAATTATTTTATGCCAACAAAACAGGTACTCTCAACGCTAAAAAGTGTTTTTATAACACGAAAATTAAGAGAGAACAGCCCCTTTTTAGCTTTAAATAATAAGATGACCGTAGTTGATGAATCTTTAATTAAGATTACTCAAATCCATTTTTCTTATACTCCTCAAGCCTAATGGGTATTTTTTCAAATAATACCAATCATAATATATAAATAGTCCAAACCACATAGATTACATAGTTCACAAAGAATGGTTATTTAACCTATGTGTCTCCTATGTTTGTAAAATTATATAAATTTACAATATATGGTGAAGAAGAATGAGAGTACAAATGTTTCTAAATAACCCAAGAGGTATAT
>JAYVDU010000455.1:0-10603 GCA_043749245.1 Bacteroidota bacterium
ATTAGAAGGATTAGTGAAAGAAGGCGACATCGTTAATGTAAAATACATTGGAACAGATCCTAAAAACGGTAAAGCAAAATTATCTCGTAAAGCATTAATCGCTAAACCAGAAACTGCTACTGAAGAAAACAAAGCATAGTTGGATGCCTCTTCATCGCGAGGAGGTACGACGAAGCAATCTCATAGTAACTAAAATAATAATAGAAAGCCATTCTCTTAATTGAGGGTGGTTTTTTTGTTTTGCTTAATTCCAAATTAAATGGGGTTTCCTCATAAACTCAACCATCTTTTTTACGTTTTTTTCCTTGACGAAAAAGAAGCAATCACGCCGAGGCATGACAAGCTAAATCGGCAAATCCATTTTTATTAACGTTTTTATTGTTTTTTAATTTGGCGCAAATGAGTGCTTCGCAATTCCTCGCACATACAACGCTTCAGCTACGCCAGAAAAACTAGGATTTCACACCGATTTAGCAAAGCCTACCGCACCTTTACCAACGTATGCAGTAATTCGGCAGGCTCAGTAACCATATTTCAACAGGCTCAGTAAACATAATTTTAATGCAGAGTAATATAACGTATTTACTAACGTTTTATAACTATTTACTTTGCAGATGATTTATATAAAACATCTTAAAAGTATCGATATTACGCGATTTTTTAGTTACTGAGCTGACACTAATTAACAAAACCCATATGAAGTTACAAGGGTTTTGTTTTTTATAAGAAATTAGTTTATCAATTATCTATCAATGATTTTTCTCCCTATTAGTAATTTCCCATAAGCCTTTAATCCTTCGTTATCAAATATTAACCGCTACCTTTGTCGTGCTTCACCAAAATTAATATGAAAAAAATAATTTTTTTAATTCTAGTCGTGTTTTCGATTAATAATAGTTACGCTCAATTAATTGAAGAATATAGAACCTGCGCTATTGAAAGTGCAAATACGAATCATTATGAAGAGGCTATAGACTATTTTACACGGGTAATTATTATTAACCCTCACGACTCAACTGCATACTTTGATCGAGCGATGATGAAGGAAATCATTCATGATTATCATGGGGCAATTGTTGATTATACTAAATCAATGGAAATTGATACGAATAATGTAGATAATTATTTTTTAAGAGGTATCATGAAAAATAAAATAAAAGATTATAAAGGAGCAATTGCTGACTTGAATAAAACAATAAATATAGAGGCATCTAATGCTGATGCCTGGTACCATAGAGGCATTGCCAAATCTGAGTTACACGAATTTAATGATGCAATTAACGATTTTACGACAACTATAAGATTGAGGCCTGATCATGTTAAAGCTTTTTCAAATAGAGGGTGGGCAAAGCATCAATTACATAAATATACTCTTGCCATAATTGATTACAATAAAGCTATTGAATTTGACTCAACTTATGCAGATTCTTATTATTACAGAGCTATCACAAAAACGATATTAAAAGAGTATCACAAAGCATTGAAAGACTTTGATAAAGCCATTGAATTAAACCCATCAAATGCTGAATATTATTTACATAGAGCAGAATTAAAAATTCAATTAAATCAACAAGAAAGCGGTTGCTCAGACATCCATAAATACATAGAGTTAGGCGGAGAAGACAAAGAAAAGTATACTAAAATCTTATGTCATTAATTTGCTTTATTCGCATGATATTCTTTTTGAAAACGCATCACCGTATTTACTTTAGGTTACTGTTTTATAAACAGTAGTCAAGCAAACATACTTTTAATCCCTATTTTTAGCGTATATAGTAAAAACTCAGATTGTCTTCAGCTTTTATTTTTAAATTTGTATTATATAAAATTTAAGAAATAAACTAATGAAAAAACTTCTATCTCAATTAACTAATATAGCTTTTGCAATATGTATATCAACTTCTGCCTTTGCTCAAACTTCAGGAACATTAACGTGTTCTTTTACTGAAGTTGCTAAGTCTCCCACATACAATGGAACTGCGCAACATGCGTTAGCAGCTTGGATTCAAACAAATGCAGGTGGATTTGTAAAAACTAAGTTGGCTTATGCGACTTGCTGTTCAACTTGTTGTTGTACATATGACCATTTACCTACCTGGAGTGCAAATGCTGGCGGGGTAGCTGGTGATTGCATGAATGCTAGTGTAGTTGATGCTACAGCAGGAGCGACAAGATCTACATGGACTTCTTATTCATTCAATTGGGACGGTAAAATAGGAGCAGCAGGATCAGGTACCTTGCAGGCTGATGGAACTTATCAAGTGGCGATACAATCTACGTGGAATCATGGAACCGGAACCGCTATGACTAGTTATACGTTTACTAAAGGATCTACTGCTTATACTAGAACGGTTTCTGCAGATCCAAATTTCGGCACTGTTACCCTAAATTGGCAACCAGGTGCTGCTTCTGGCTTAAACGAAGCATCTTCAATTAATCCTGTAATATCAGTATATCCTAACCCAACAGAAGGTGTGTTTAATGTAGACTTCAAAAATGTAACGACTATTAAAGTATTAAGTGCTTTAGGAGCTGTTCTTTATGAAGAAAAAATAGAGCAATTAACATCTGGCACTAAAAGCATCGACTTAAGTAACTTTACTAACGGAATTTATTTTATAAATGTATCAAACGGTACAAATTCATCCAATCACAAAATTATTTTAAATAAATAATATTGAATACGAAAATAAAAAAGAGGTTGTTCTTATTGGAGCAACCTCTTTTTTTATAAATAAATTGCAGATTGAAATGTTATTTTTGCTCTTCGGCTTCAACTAAAATTGTCTTCAACCCCATTGTTTCATATACTTGATAATTTCCTTTATCATCCGAATAAATCAAATACGCTTGTAGTTCTGGGTGAATGGCTAAAAATTCTTTTGCTTTATCAAGACCCATTACTAATATTCCCGTTGCGTTAGCATCAGAAGAAATACATTCTTTCGAAAAAACAGATACGCTTAATAAATTATTTTTTGTTGGATAGCCTGTTTTAGGATCCAAGTGATGATGATACTTCACACCATCTTCAATAACAAAACGACGATAGTTTCCTGATGTAGCAATGGCTAAATTTTCTAATTTAACAAATGCCTTATAAGCATTACTCGATTCTTTATTATCAATGGGTTTTTCAATTCCTATTTTCCAATTATCACCATTTGGTTTTTTTCCTTTAGCATAAACCTCTCCGCCTATTTCTACGATATATGAATTAACTCCTTTAGAATTAAAAAATTCAGAAACGACATCAACCGAATAACCTTGCGCAAAAGCATTAAAATCTAGGGCTACACGAGGATCTTTTTTTATTACCTTATTTCCTTTTAATTTTATTAAATCAAATCCTACAAATTTTAGAATACTGTCTATTTTTTGTTTTTCTATTTTTTGTTTTTTACCCGGACCAAAACCCCAAGCATTAACTAGCGGATAAACTGTTGGGTCAAAAGCGCCATTGGTATTTTTCCATACTTCTTTCGCTTTATTAAAACAAGTAATGAAATATTTATCTACAATTACATTTTTATAATTCGAATTAATCCTTGATATAATAGAATTTGGAATATATGTAGATACAGATAAATCAAAGTCGGCTAATATTTTTTCGATCTCAGGTTGAAAATCACGTTTTTCCTTATCAAAATAAGTGATGTGATAAGTTGAGCCTTGAGCACGTCCCTCAATCCTGATAGGCTCTTGTTGGGCATTAATGAACGTTATACATAAAAAAATAAAACTAAACGTATACCCGATTTTTTTCATAAACTATATCATAATTGTTATGCGTAAAGTTATGATTTTATGCGACATTATAAATTTGATTCATCCAAAAATATCTATTTTTTGACATCAGCATTCTATAAATAAATGGAACGCAGACGACGCATATAACTATGATTTATCATGATAAAAAACAGACCAAACCATAAACATCTGCGACATCAGCGCTCTATAAAATATCCTGAAAGCTTTACAAATCTTAGTTTCTAAATACAATTTGCTTATCAAAAACATCCACAATTATTTCTTTAGCCTGATCTACTTTATCTGCTAATATTTGTTTTGATAATTCATTCAGCACTTGTTTTTGCAATACACGTTTAATAGGGCGTGCGCCGTATTGTGGGTCATAGCCTAATTGCGCTAGCCAATCAATTGCTTCATCTGTGGCTGATATCTTAAGATTTTGTTCCGCTAAACGTTTTGCAATTTGTTCAAATTGTATTTTCACAATATTATGAACATCATCTCTGCTTAATGGCTCAAACATAATCACTTCATCAATTCTATTTAAAAACTCAGGGCGAACCGATTTTTTTAATAAATCAAATACTTCATTTTTAGTTTTCGCTAACACTTCTTCTTTATTGAATTCTGTTAATTTTTCAAAATTATCTTGTATGATATGCGAACCAATATTAGATGTCATAATAATAATGGTGTTTTTGAAATTAACCGTTCTGCCTTTATTATCAGTCAATCTGCCATCATCCAACACTTGTAACAAAATATTAAATACATCAGGATGTGCTTTCTCAATCTCATCTAATAAGATAACAGAATACGGTCTTCTTCTCACTGCTTCTGTTAATTGTCCGCCTTCATCAAAACCTACATATCCTGGAGGAGCCCCAATTAAGCGACTCACCGCATGGCGTTCTTGGTATTCAGACATATCAATACGCGTCATCGCATTTTCATTATTAAATAAATAATCGGCTAATGCTTTTGCTAATTCTGTTTTACCAACACCTGTTGTACCTAAAAAAATAAATGAACCTATTGGTTTTTTATTATCCTGCAAACCAGCCCTGCTTCTTCTTACTGCGTCAGATATGGCTTCTATAGCGGCATGCTGTCCAACAACACGTTTGTGCAATTCATCTTCCAGTGCTAATAATTTTTGTTTGTCGCTTTGCAACATTTTAGAAACAGGAATGCCTGTCCAAGCGCTAATGACATCGGCAATGTCTTCGCTATCCACTTCTTCTTTTAGTAATTGAGACCCATTCGCTTTTGCTTCGCTTAATTTATTTTCTAAAGAAACTAATAACGCTTCAGCTTCTTGTATTTTACCATAACGTATTTCTGCTACCTTTCCAAAGTCGCCCTGTTTCTCGTAGTTAGAAGCCTCATGTTTATAATTTTCAATATCTGCTTTTACTTTTTGTACACCTTCAATAGCTTCTTTTTCGCTTTGCCATTTAGCTTTTAAGGCAATACGTTTATCATTTAAATCAGCTAATTCTTTATTTAAGATTTCTACTTTCGTATCTTCCTCTTCACGTTTCATGGCTTCTCGTTCAATTTCGAGTTGCATGATCTTGCGCTCTAACTCATCCAATTCTATAGGCATCGAGTTTATTTGCATGCGCAATTTAGAGGCAGCTTCGTCCATTAAATCAATGGCTTTATCCGGCAAAAAACGATCGCTGATGTAACGTTGAGAAAGCTCTACTGCAGCAATAATGGCTTCGTCTTTAATACGAACTTTGTGATGCGCTTCATATTTTTCTTTGATACCACGTAAAATAGAAATGGCATCTTCCGCAGAAGGCTCGTTCACCATTACCTTTTGAAATCGGCGTTCTAAGGCTTTATCTTTTTCAAAATATTTTTGATACTCGTTTAAGGTTGTTGCGCCAATAGCTCTTAATTCGCCACGAGCTAAAGCGGGCTTCAAAATATTGGCAGCATCCATGGCGCTATCTCCCCCGCCACCAGCACCAACTAATGTGTGAATCTCATCAATGAATAAAACAACATCACCATTACTCCCAATCACTTCTTTTACAACTGACTTTAAACGCTCTTCAAATTCACCTTTATATTTAGCGCCTGCAATTAACGCAGCCATATCTAAAGAAAATACTTGTTTGCTTTTTAAATTTTCAGGAACATCACCCGCAATGATACGATGCGCCAAACCCTCAGCAATAGCGGTTTTACCAACACCTGGCTCTCCAACTAAAATAGGATTATTTTTAGTACGACGGGATAAAATTTGTAACACACGTCGTATTTCTTCATCTCTACCAATAACCGGATCAAGCTTACCATTACGTGCTTGCGTATTTAAATTGACAGCATATTTATTAAGCGCATTATATGTTTCTTCTGCCGATTGACTCGTTACATTAGATCCCTTGCGGAGTTCGATAATAGCTGCCTTTAATTCTTTTTCTTTAATGCCATTATCTTTTAATAATTGAGAAATCGCATCACCACTCGCTAAAACGCCTAACAACAAGTGTTCAATAGATACATATTCATCTTTAAACTCCGTTAAGTAATTAGTGGCTTTGGCAACTGTTTGATTGGCATTACGAGATAAATATGGCTCTCCGCCCGATACCTTGGGGTAGGATGTGACAATCGCATCAACCGTTTTTGAAAAGTTTTGTTGATTGACCCCTAATTTTTTTAAGATGAAAGGAGTTACATTTTCATCTACTTCTAAAATGGCTTTTAAAATATGTCCGTTTTCGATGGCTTGGTTGCCATTAATAGTGGCTATTTGCATGGCTTGTTGAATAGCCTCTTGCGATTTGATAGTAAAGTTATTTAAATTCATAGCTAAATAGTTAGTGTTGGTTGTGAGTATTCAAATTACAGTCCACGCTAAATTATCTGTAATTTAGTCGTGAAAGTATAACAAAAAAGGTCTATTTGTCTGATTAATATCATTGTTTATGACGTTTCGGCTTAACATTTTTTTGTAAATTGAATTTAGGATGCATTGTATTAATGTCTATTTTTAGATAAAAATAATTAAATTATGAAGACTCTTTTTTTATCGTTTTTCCTGACTCTTAATCTTGTTGGCTTTTCACAAATACCGTTGAATCCAGTTACGTGGAAAGCAACTTATATTGAGTTACCAAACAATGAAGGAGAGATAACTTTTACTGCAATCATCGAAAAAAAATGGCACATATACTCGCAGCGCCTTACAGATGCTGGACCTATACCTACCAGTTTTTCGGTAACTCCTTCTAAAGATTATACTGTGCTAGGAAAAGTACAAGAAGAAAATGCACACGAAGAATATGTAAAAGCATTTGAAGCCAAGGTTTTCGTTTTTGAAAACCAAGCCATTTTTAAACAAAAAATAAAACGAACAAATAAAAAAGCCTTTATCATAAAAGCCACATTAGAATTTATGACGTGTAACGATTCCCAGTGTTTACCGCCCAAAACTGTGGCTTTTGATATTGCTATCCCTGAGCATATCATAACCACTAAAAAATAAATCTAGGAATCATATAATACATTTATTTAACGTTTCATATTTGATTCTCTACTCTTAATTTTACCATACAAAACTTCTATTATGTCAAAAAAAATAGCCACTCTTTTCTTAACCTTTATTACCACCTTTTCTTTTTTAACAGCGCAAGAAACGCCAGTTGATTTCAAATTTTCCACTAAAAAAATTACCGACTGTGAATATGATTTGGTTTTCAATGCGTCGATTGATGATGGTTGGCATTTATATTCCCTTAAAAGAGAAGCTGAAGACGGGCCTAATCCAACAGTATTTACATTTAATAAATCAAACGATTATGAATTGGTTGGTAAACCAACCGAAAATAAACCCGTTAAAGAGTTTGATAAAGTATTTGAAATGCAAGTGGCATACTTTAAACACACTGCTACATTTACACAACGTGTAAAATTAAAGACAGATAAAAAAATAACTATAAGCGGTAAGTACGAATTTCAGGCTTGTACAGAAGAGAAATGTATTTTCCCGCCTGCTGATAAATTTGATTTTAGTTTACAAGGTACTGCTGAGTGTTTATCAAAAAATGTTACTGAAACTGCCGTCACCTTAGTTAATACCGATTCAATAGCAAAAGTAGATTCTTTAAATAAAGTAGCAGAAGTGATTGCAAGTGCTCCAACGGAATCAGTTTCTGCAATTGAAAAAAAAGAAACAAATTCAACTCAATGGTGGACGATATTTTTACAAGGTTTCATATTTGGGTTAGCTGCATTACTTACACCTTGTGTATTTCCAATGATTCCAATGAATGTTAGCTATTTTTTAAAACAAAGCAAAACAAAAAAACAAGGCAAGTTTAATGCCATTATTTATGCACTTTCTATTATTGTAATTTTTGTAACTCTTGGATTAAGCATTTCACTTATTTTTGGAGCTGGTGCTTTACATGCTATTTCAACGAGTGCAATTTTCAATTTATTTATATTTATCCTTTTAATAGTCTTCGCTTTTTCATTCTTAGGAGCTTTTGAAATTACATTACCAAGCGCTCTAGTCAATAAAATAGATAAGCAAAGCGAAAGGGGTGGTATTATAGGTATTTTATTTATGGCGTTAACACTAGTTGTTGTCTCTTTTTCATGCACAGGAGTTCTTATTGGAACAGCACTAGTAGAAGCTGCTGCGACTGGTGCTATCAGTGGGCCGTTTTGGGTAATGTTTGGTTTTTCGCTTGGATTAGCGATTCCTTTTGGAATGTTCTCGTTTTTTCCATCTATGTTGAATTCTCTGCCACAATCAGGTGGATGGTTAAATGCAGTGAAAGTAACCTTAGGTTTTTTGGAATTAGCGTTAGCCTTTAAATTTGCGTCAAATGCTGATTTAGTATATCAGGCAAACATTTTAACGCGAGAAGTATTTATTACTATTTGGATTGTAATATTTGCATTATTAACCATGTATTTAATAGGTATATTTAAAACATCACATGATAGTGATTTAAAACACCTATCTGTTGGGAGATTAGTTGTTGCTATTATTTCATTTTTTGTAACCATTTACTTAATTCCCGGCTTGTGGGGCGCCCCTTTAAAATTATTTTCTGGAATATTACCTCCATTAGAATATTCTGAATCCCCTCATGGATTTGGAGGCTCTGCAGGAAATTCAAACACACCCTCAATTCCTAACGACCCTGAATTTGCAAAATATATGGAAGTTAATAAAAACGGAATAGTACATTTTAAAAATGATTATGAGCATGCATTAGCTTATGCTAAAAAAGTTGGTAAACCTTTATTAATAGACTTTACAGGGCATGCCTGTGCAAATTGCAGAAAAACAGAAGATTATGTTTGGCCAGATCATGAAGTAACCAAGCGTTTAAATAATGATGTGGTATTAGTTTCATTATATGTAGACGATAAACGTTCGTTAGATTCAAAAGATTATATGATTGTGCAATGGTATGGTAAAGAGCGTGAAATAACGGACATTGGCGATAAATTTAAATACTTAGAAGAAACCATTTACGGTTCAAGTACACAGCCATTATATGTGTTGGTTGACGGAAATGAAAAGTTATTAAATTCAGTTAGAGGCTACAATCCAAGTATAGAAGAATACATTAAATGGATGGATGTAGGTACTTCTAAATACAAAAAATAACTTATGCGTTTTGTTATTCAACGTGTAACGGAAGCTTCTGTAAGTATTGATAATACGTTGCATTCAAGGATCAATCAAGGTTTCTTAGTATTAGTTGGAATTGAAGAATTAGATACAACAGAAGATGCGACTTGGTTATGTTCTAAATTAATTAGCCTTCGCATCTTTAGTGATGATGAAGGAAAAATGAATTTATCCTTGCAAGATATAAAAGGCGATATATTACTTGTTTCTCAATTCACTTTATTCGCTTCTACTAAAAAAGGGAATCGTCCATCGTTTATAAAATCAGCTAAGCCAGATGTTGCTATTCCGTTTTATGAATATTGTATCTCCCAATTATCAACTATGCTTCAAAAACCTATAAAAACAGGGGTATTCGGCGCAGACATGCAAGTGGCTTTAGTTAATGATGGGCCGGTTACTATTTTGATTGATAGTAAAAACAAAGAGTAATGCCAATTATAATAAACGAGTCGTCAAAACCACATAGGCAGATAGTTCACATAAAATGCTTGTTTTAAATTATGTTTCCTATGTATCTATGTTGTTTAAAAAAACAAAGCGTAATGCCAATTATAATAAACAAGTAGTCAAAACCACATAGGCATATAGTTCACATAGAATGCTTGTTTTAAATTATGTTTCCTATGTATCTATGTTGTTTAAAATGGACTATGTACTAATCTATTTTCTAAAACAAAAACTATCTACAATACATATTGATGGATTGCTGAGCAGCAGTAAATCCTAAATTAACGGCCGCTTTTAAATCGGCACAAGGGTTTTTCTTTAAATTTACTTTCACTACACCCTTCCAATAATAAGCTTCTGCAAAATTAGGATTAAGCGCTGTACAATTGTTCAAATCATTTAAGCATGCTGTAAAGTTCTGTTGTTTGCCATACAAAATACCTCTGCGCATAAAAAACAATGGTTCATCGGTATATTTAGTAATTGCCTTGTTATAATAAGGTAATGCTTTATCTAATTGATTCAAATCATCATAACAAGTAGCAATCACAAAATTTGCTTTAATATTCGTAGCATCTGTTTTCAATACAGTTTCTGCATCTGCCATCGCCTTCGAAAAATCTTTTAAGGCATAATATACATTTGCTCTTGCTACATAAGCTTTGGGGTATTTGTTTAATTCAATAGCTTTGTTAAAATCGGCTAAAGCCCTGTCAAATCTATTTGTTT
>JAYVDU010000456.1:0-27353 GCA_043749245.1 Bacteroidota bacterium
AGCAGTGGGTATGGTTAAATTATTTGGAATAATAACTGTGTCTACACTCATTTTTGGATTTCCACAATAAGCATCTTTCGTTGTAACCCAATATTTACCAGGACCTAAAGCCGTGACAGATGATGTTGTAGCGCCTGTACTCCACAAATAAGTATAAGGTGCAATACCATTTATTATATTGGATACACTTGCCGAACCTGTAAATGGGGCTAAACAATTTGTATTTGCAACTGTGTTTGTTGTTACTCCTAACTTACAATTTGTATTAAAATCTAATTCATTTATAAATCCATTTCCAGTAGCTAAGATATGGCCGTTATATAGGCATAAATCATATACTTGAGCGGGTGTGGGTATCGTATTAATAATTACTAAATTAGTATCAAGCATCACAACACCATTTTGAGTACCTACAAATAAATTAAAACAGGGATCAATTATAATACCGCTATTGCCAACAGTAATTCCATTAGGAATAACAATACTACCTACTAGCGCACCATTACTTTGTCTTCGTTTAAAAACAGTGTTACCATCAAATGTGTATGCATTGCTATTATCTGCAGTAATACCGTTCATATTAGCAAAAAAATAGGTAGGGCTATATGTAACATTTTGATATATCCCTTGCGCCTCATAGGTGTTGTATCCACTATTTACCCTATAAACTGAATTTAAAGTAATATCAAATTTAGTAAAGTAATTAGTGGTCAAATTTCCGGCTAAACCTTGCGTGGGAGTTAAACTATATATATTTCCATTAGGATCAACAAAAAGAGCTCGTGATTCATCTGAAGCTAAAGGAGAACTGGCAATAACGTTTCCGTTACTCGGATCTATATTTACAATCTGCTTATATGTTCCTCCAATATTAATATAACCAGATAACCTAATTGCAGAATAATCACAATTATAAGCAATACGCCAAAATTCGTTTGCGCCAGCTACTACTCCACCAGCAATTGTATTATAAA
This sequence comes from Bacteroidota bacterium, assembly GCA_043749245.1. Taxonomy (GTDB): domain Bacteria; phylum Bacteroidota; class Bacteroidia; order B-17B0; family Aurantibacillaceae; genus UBA4416. Next base: position 975 of record JAYVDU010000456.1, read on the forward strand.
GTATAACGCCATTGGGATCTGTTTTTATTATCCTTCCTGCGGGATATCCTTGAACCATTATTACGTTACCAATTTGGTCAACTGCAAAATCTCCATAAAGTGTTGGAGGCGTTGGCTGTGTACTCCAATCAAAACTCCACAATAAGACACCGGTACTTGAGAATTTTTTTAAAACATAAGGACATAAACCTCCAAACACTAAAATATTGCCTCCATTATCTTTAGCTATATCATACGCGCTGTTGTAGCTAGTTAATGCTGGATTAAATACTACAGGATCAATAACGACTACTTTACTTTTATCGTAATTTCCTAATAAAAATTTTTGTGATTTTTTAGTTATGATGCGCTTACTAACTAAGGCTTCATTTGTATTTTTAATAAATGAGATTGGTTCCGATTCTATCAATGTTTTATGTGCATCAATGGTAAGCGTCAGTTCATTCTTTTCGTTTAATACGGCGTAATCTATTCCATCATAGTTTATATTAATGAGATTAACATCTGCGTAAGGATTTAATACAAAATTATATTCAAATCCTCCTGACTGTTTAATAATGAATTCCACATCAATACGTGGATAGATATTTTTTAATGTGATCTTTTCGTATGAATACGCTTTGAGTGTTTCTGAAATGTTACTAGGATTACTATACGAGGTGTAACTTTGTGTTTTTCCTTCAGCTATCGCTGTGGTAGAAGCATTGCAATCAACATAATTTACAAATACATATCGTGGCTTGTATTCTCCATTTTTATAATACTCCTCATCTTTTTCATTTTCCTCGCCTTCTTTTTTTTCTTTTCGACCTTCAAACCATTTTTCAAAAATCCCTTTTTTCTTATTAAAATAATCTAAATATTTATACACTAACCCTTTATTAGTAATAAATACGAGCTTTCCCTGAATAGCCGCACCATAATAAATAGTTCGTTTTGTTTCCTTTTCTTCTTTAATCCACTGCCCTTCATTTTTAGTGAAAGCCAGGTCTTCAAATGGGTTTGAAATAGAAGTTTGGGCTATGCCAACAATTATACTTAAACCTTGAAAAAGAAGGATGTAAAATAATTTACTCATATTTGAAAAAATTTAAAAGGATTCAAGAATTCATCCAGTACGTTATTCTTTTACAAAATAACACTATATTTTCAACAAATTAGCCTATTTTAATCATTAACAAGCCAAACTCGCTCATTATTTAGCGTCTGTACGCCCAAAACCACTAACACCTCTTTCGGTTTCATTTAAACTATTAGTTTCCTTTCAGCTAATTTGTTCGTGTTTGGCGATGATTATTTGCGCCAAACATTCTCCAGTATATGCAAGGATTTTTATAAATTATCATGATAAAAAATAACTTCGCATCTTTAGTCAAAATCATAAATTCAGTTGGCATTAGTTCCGCTAATTCAGCGGATGAAAATTCTATGTTTATCAGACATGATATAATACCAACAATATTAATACATAGTCCATTTTAAAACACATAGGCACATAGGAAACATAGTTTAAATAAGCATTCTATGTGAACTATGAATCTATGTGGTTTTGACTATTTATATAGTATGATTGGCATTATATAAACTTTATAATGGTTCGCTTATACTGTTTTTCGAAAAGCTATCTCTATGAGTATATTTTGTTCAACAAAAAATTACTCGAATACCAGTCTAGTATAACTGCTTGTTTTGTCAGCAAAGAAAATCAAGTAATACAAACCCGAACTTAATTTTAAATTTTCTTTATTTATGATGATCTCATGGGAACCTTTACTATAGTTTTTGTTAGTTAGTATTTCTGATAGTACCTTCCCGTCTTGCCCTATTAATTGAGCAGTTACAGAGTTTTTACTTTTTAGATTAAAAAAAACTGTTGCTTCGTTTTTTGTAGGATTAGGTTGCACTACAATATTTTTTACAACCGGTTCTTGCATCGTTTCTAAAGACAAAGTCGTGCCGTTAATGATGGCCGTGTACACACTTAATTGTCCACTATTTAGTTGCATCCATATAGGTCGCACTACATTGTTATGCGCCGTAATGCCAATGTAATCGCCAAAAAAGACGCCTAAGGTTGGTTTAAACGACGTTTGATTTATCTTATAATTCTGATACGTCACACCTCCATCTTTTGATACAGCTAAATAAACATCCGTAAAATCATTACCTGAAAAATTACGGCGATCGTAAAATACGACATACACATAACCGGTTACCTGATCGATGCACATCGAACTCATAAATTGATGCTTGCCCGGAGCGTCATCATTAACGCGTGTTGGCGCAGACCAAGTTGTTCCGCCATCCGTAGATTTGATTGTAAAAATATCCACATCGGTAGCACCTGCACGCTGGTCGCTCCAATTTACATAGATGGTTCCTCGGTGTGGTCCACTACTTAAATCGCACATCGTAAATGGCAAACCATTACAACGATACAAGCCACTCACATCATACACCCATCCTCCAGGAGTTGCTGTGATTGGCGTTTCCTGAGGCAACCATGTATTTCCACCATCTACTGATTTTTGAAATTGTAGGCCGTTGATACCACTCCATGCCACGTATACTTCGTTGTTAGGCCCAATGGCAGGTACAGCACCTTCAACGGTTGTATCGTTATCCATACAATTACCCGCAAATTTAGAAATACGTTTAGGTGCTGTCCAATTAACGCCACCATCATTTGATCTTGCATAAAGAATAACCGAACTATCTTGTGGTGCCGAACTTTCGTAAGCATCAAATTGTGTCCATGTAATATGAATGGAATTATCATTTGGATTAACAGCATACCAAGCTTTATCCTGCACCTTAGAACCATCTTTACCTACACCAACACATTGAGGGTAGGTTGCTCCTGCATCTGTCGATTTTTGAATAACAATGCGATCAACCCAACTACCCCCTGTTGTTGATGCAGGCGGATTTGATAAGTGCATATAATAAGCCGCGCTAGCTGTGTCCCAAAACAACACAGGGTCGCCATATACACTATAGGTATTACAACTGAGCGTGCTTGTTTGCCATGTTAGTCCACCATCATTACTGCGATATTGATTGTTGAGATTAGCGCCCGCAATGAGTTGATTGGTGTTTTTTGGATTGATGGCGATAGACACTTCTTCAGGTGTATTAGAAGTACTAATTAAAATGTTTTGAAACTGCGCGAAGGAGGCAGTGCATAAAAAACAAAAAAAGAATATGAAAGGTTTCGCCATGATGTATTTAATTTTTAGTTACTACTTAGGTATTGGAATAGAACGCAGATGACACAGATAGCTTATGATTAAATATGATTTTTTATCTATTTTCATCATAAATTTATGATAAAATTAGTTTTTTATCCGTGTTCATCATAATCATCAGCGTTATCAGCGTTCTATTTATTTGTTATCGGCTGAGTAGTTATAATTTTTATTAAAGTTATACAAAAATTAAATTCGTATACCGATGATGAGTATATCATCTACCTGCTCTAAATTTCCTTGCCAACTCAGCATATTAGAAACTAGCAAGCCTTTTTGTTCTTTCATTGGAAAAGTTATATTCGTTGCCAACATATCTTTAAATTGCTTATACATAAATTTTTTACCTTTGGGTCCGCCAAACTGATCGGCATAGTCGTCGGTAAATGTATATATCACATCACCTTTTTGTAACGCAATAGTTTGCAAGTTAAATGGCACATCTTCTTTAGGTGATTTTCCAACAGGCATTTTATCTGCTTTAAAATCCATGAATTCTCCCTGACGATAGATCCATAAGGGATTATTAGCACAAGAAAATGTCAGCTGCATCGTTGCTAAATCATACTTGCATAATACCAAATCCATCCCATCTTTACCTTCTGCCTCATCAGAGCCTTCTGGATTCAATGCTTCAATAATGGCAGATCGCAAAGCATTCAGAATTAAATCGGGTTGCGTAATTTTTTGTTCAATCACAATTTCGTTCAAATAATTAATGCCGAGTAAACTCATAAAAGCCCCTGGTACGCCATGTCCTGTGCAGTCAGCTGTAACGATGATAAAACTATTATCGATTTCTACAGCCCAATAAAAATCGCCACTTACTATGGCTTTGGGTTTGTTCAAAATAAAAAAATCATTTAAGTATTTCGAAATATATTTGTCTGAAGTTAATAATACACGTTGTATACGGCGCGCATAATTAATACTATCTGTAATCTCTTTGTTTTTTATTTCAATTAAACTTTTTTGATTATTGATTTCGATATTCGTTTGCTCTAATTCTTGATGGGATTTTTTCTTTAAACGAAAACGATTATATAATACCACAGATAAAATAACAACTCCTAATAAACTGATAAGTGTCGCCAATAAAATCACTTTACGCTTATCGGCCTCTAAGCCTTGATTAACGGTTCTTTGAGTTAATAGCTCAATTTCTTTATTTTTCTTTTCGGTTTCATAATTTATTTCTAAATCACGAACTTGCTGATTGTTTAACTCATCGGTTAAACTATCTTTTACAAGGGAATATTTTTTGTGAAATAATAAAGCGTTAGCATTATCTTTCTTCATTTCATAGCACTGTGATAGGCCTAAATAAGCGTCACGCGTCAGTTCTTTAATGCCGGCAGGTTCAGCAAACGTTTTTACAAAATTAAAACATGCGATGCTTTTATTATAATCTTTCATTTCAAAATAAATACTTCCCATGATAAGATTAGCATAGCTCATGTTATAATTATTGGGATGTATTTTCCAATAGGCTATTACTTTTTGAATATGTTCTAAAGCCCCTTGATGGTTGCCTGATTTGGATAAAATAGACGCTAAATTAATATCCACTTCAGCGATATTATCCTCGTTATGATTCACTTGATGAATTTTCAAAGATTTATCATAATATACTTTTGCGCTGTCGTATTGTTCTTTATCGGCATACACAGAGCCAATGTTATTATACGTTAATGCCAACTGCTCAGATAACGTGTCGCCAATAAAACATTCTGCACTTTTACGATAAAAACTTAATGCCTTAGCGTAATCCAATTTTTTACCAAACAAAATACCAACATTAGAATAGGTATTGCCTAGATCATCCGCGTAATTGTATTTTTTTTCTAAATCTATCGCTTCATAAAAAAACGTTAATGCTTTAGAGTAATCGCCCATATCCGTATATATGGAACCTATGGTACTGGCAGAAATTGCAATGCCATAATTGTATTGGAGTTTTTTTCCCAGATAATAGGCCTGCTTTGCATATTCTAATCCTTTATAAGAACTTTCATAACTTATTTCCCAAGCAATGGTTTTAAGCAACCTTACCTTATTCGTATCTTCTTTAGCGGTTTTTAAAGCGCCAATGCAAGAATCTATATTAGCCGTTTGAGAAAAGCTAATACTTACCACCAGTAATAAGATTGTGGTAATGATAAAATAAATATGTTTCAATGTATAATTCAACTTATGCTATTTTTTTAACTCAACATCAAATCCTTTTTTCTTCCAATCATCAAATCCCTTGGCTAAATTAACCACGTGTGTAAATCCCTGTGTTTGCATCAACTCTGCGCAATCACCACTGCGTCCTCCTCCTGCACAATAAATTAAATAGGTTTTTTTCTTATCTAATCGGGAGATAATTGTTTCCGAATTCGTTCCTAAAAAATCAATTTGAGTCGCTCCTTTAATAAATCCTTTTGTCTTCAATTCATCATCCGTTCGTAGATCAATTAAAATTGACTTTTTTTCGTCAATTAATTTTTTAAATGTAGCGGCATCCACGTTTTCTATTTTAGTTTGTGCGCCGCATACTATTGTGGTTATTAAAGCGCAAATGGTAATGATTGTTTTCATGTGTATTCCTATTTATTATAATTCTGTGTTTACTCACCTATTAACTTAGCTATTCCAAAAGCCGCTCCAGCAGCTAATAAACCAATAAGTGTTACTTTTAATGCCCCATAAATTGGTGGTTGGCCAGTGACTTTACTTTTAAAATAACCAAACACAAATAAACATGCTGTTGTAATAATGGTAGATAAAATTAGTCCGTCCGTTGGTCTATCCGTAAAAAAATAAGCTGTTAATGGAAGTAACCCTCCAGCGATATAAGAAATACCTATTGTTAAAGCGCTATTACGGGCTCTTTTAGGATGTGGCTCTGCCAAGCCTAACTCAAACTTCATCATAAAATCTACCCATTTTTTTTTATCTTTAGAAAGTTCAACAGCAATTAATTGCTGATGTTCTGGACTTAAACCATATTCCGCAAACACTTCTTTTACTTCATCAATTTCTTTTTGGGGATATAACTCAACCTCTTCATATTCTCTTTTTAATTCATTTTCGTAATGATGTTGTTCTGTTACGCCAGCTAAATAGCCACCTAAGCCCATAGCAATACTTCCAGCAACAATTTCAGCAATACCAGCCGTAATAATAATTCCATTGTTATCAACGGCGCCACTTAATCCGGCAGCTAGCGCAAAGGGTACAGTTAAGCCATCACTCATACCAATTACAATATCTGTAATAAACTCAGAGCTTTTTAAATGTTCTTCCATAGTTTTTATAAATCTTTATAAATGTACAATTTTTGGTTTAAAGTAAATTGGTACTGTAAACAATTATTGGTCTATTTTCTAACTATCTTTTCCGTTAGATAAAAAAGAAACAATCATACCTTGGGGTGACATGTCAAAAATATGCGCCACGCTCCTCACGGAATTCTAAGGATTATACGCTCCACTAAATCCTTAAATTCTTGTTTACCAATTATTTATTATTGTTTTTTTTTGCTATGTGGATTACGCTATCGCTGATTAACCGCAACTCTGCTCGCGACCGATAGCTATCGGTATTTAACAGTCCTACGCTCTTGTTCTATTCAAACGTTTTATTTAACACTGTCTGTTTCATACGCCTATAACAAAAGTATAATTATCAAGTTACGAATTCATTTATAAAACTCAATTTCTCTAAAATTATCGAAGATAAAAATTAGATTACTCTTCCGATTTATTTTTCAATTTCATTAATAACGTATACGCTCCTTTAGTAACGACAGATTTTTGTGAAATTTTTTCTCCACCGAGTATTTCTATAAACCCATTTTCTTTACTGCCTGTTTTTACTTCCGTTAAGTTATATTCTTTCCCTTTGTCATTTATAAATACATATTCTTTCCCTTCAAAATTAACAATGGCATCTTCAGGCAACGTTAACACATGATTACTTTTTACTTCTATATCCGCATTCATGTACATGCCTGGTAATAAGGTTTTATCATATTCTAAAAAATGACAGTGAACTTCTGCCGTTCTTTCTGAAGACAAATCCTGACTGATCAAAATGATCTCACAAGGATGCTTTTTATCTGATTGATTATTGTATGCCATTACTTTTTGTCCGATCGATAATTTTTCTAAATCTTTTTCAAAAACTTTAATATTTAAATGTATGTCCGATGTATTAACCAATTCGAAAAGAATATCTGCCGGATTCACATACTTACCAATATTGACATTAACTCTTGATACGAAGCCATCAATAGGTGAATAAATATTAACGGCTTTCGATAAATTATTTTCGGATAACCCTTGTGGGTTGACATTAATTAATTTTAATTTTTCAGACAAAGCACTTAGCGCAATTTTTTGTGTATTATAATCCATTTGGGCTTGCTGAAAAACCTTATCACTCGAAGCTTTGCTTTGATTCAATTCTTTTTGTCGGTTAAATTCCGCTTCTGCAAATACAAGCTTTGATTTGGCGGTTAAGTATTCTTGTTGTAATTGTATGTATTGTAAATCTTCCATCGTTGCAATGATTTCACCTTTTCCTACACGCATTCCCGTCAGTAATTTAGTTGTTTTAAGATAACCACCTAAAGGCATACTTACCGAAACCATATTTTGTGGCGGCACATCAATTTTACCATTGACTTTAATTATAGAAGAAATATTTCGTTGTTCTAATTTTCCAACTTCAAGTTGCGTATTTTTTAGTTGAGCATCTGTTAACGTAAGAATCGTTTCGTTTACAATTGCAGTGTCGGCTGTTTGTTCAGCTGTCTGCTTTGATCCACAAGCGTATAGCAATAAAACTGTTGATATGATGATAATATGTTTCATGTGTATAATTTGTTTTTTTAAGTTGTGAAATGGCTTATCTATTTTAAATACTCGTGTTTACGTTTTGGTAAACATAGATAGTTTATGTGATTATAATTTTGATGTTAAATAATTAAGTTGAATAATACTTTCGTTTAATGCTTTGATTGCATCAATATAATTACTCTTGATATTGATGGCTTGATTGGTAAGCATCACCCAATCTAAATAATTAATGTCGCCATCAACAAATTGTTTGTTAGCTATTTCATTAATTAGAGTCACATTTTTCAGAGCTGTTTGTTCAAAGTACGTAATCGTCTTTACATAATTTTGGTATTGCGAATAAGCAGATTGGTATTGTTTTTCAATCACTTGTTTTTGTTGTAAATAATTACTCTCCGTTATAAGTTGAAACATTTTTGATGCCGAAATTCTTGCTTTTTGTGCGCCAAAAAATAAAGGAATGCCTACGCCAATTTGCGCCGATTGAAAGCGATTAGAACCATTGTACAAAACATTATCCGCGCCCGTTCCTCTCATTGTCATGTTATAATAGCCAACATTAATATCGGGTAGCAATTTAGATTTTTCTAACTGAGTATTAGCGATACTGATTTGTTTTTGTTGCAGCATTAATTTCAGTAAAGGATGGTCTTTAATTAAATTACTATCAGCCGCTGAATAATTCGTGATTTTAAAATTGGGCTCTTCGGGCTTATAACTTACCTGCGTATTAAGTAATAATTGAAATTGAATACCAACGCTTTCTTTTTCTTGTTGCAATTGCTTTAATTGAAGTTCTATATTGCCGCGTTGCATTTCTGCCGTCGTTTTTTCTAAAATATTACTTTCTCCTTTTGCAAAACGCAACTCTGTTTTTTTCAAAAATTCAGCATAAATCGTATCGCTCTTTAAGAGTAATTTTTCCTTTTCTCTCAAATACAATAACATATAAAATGTTTGCGTCACTACCTTCTTTAATTCTGCTTCTTTCATAGAAACGCCCAATACAGCAGTTTTCCACTCTTCGGTAAGCAAATTCTTTTGCTTTACATACACCGTAGGAAAATTAAATGATTGAGAAACACCAAAACGGTTATCCGCATAAATACTATTCATTTGTCCATACTCTCCAAACATATTAGTCAACGGAATATTAGCAGCAGTTTTAATTAATTTTTGCTGATACTCCGATCGTTGCTTTTCTGTTTTCAATTGCAAGTTATTTTTCAAAGCGGTATCAATCGCTGTTTTTAAATTGATTCCTATTTGCGAATAGGTTTGCCCGCAGATGAAGCAAATCAGTGCAGCCAAAATAATCGCCGTATTTTTATTTCTTTTCATTTTAATTAATTTAATAAATATGAACATTTGTAAAAAAGTTTTTAAAAAAAAATCAGCGAACATCCTGTGATGCGTTGGACTTAGACTCAAACAACATATATAAAATCGGTAATACAAAAAGCGTTAATAATGTCGCAATCATCAAGCCTCCAATCACCACTGTGGCAAGCGGTCGTTGAACTTCTGCGCCAGCACCATTACTTAAAGCCATTGGCAAGAAACCTAATGAAGCTACAAAGGCAGTCATCATCACGGGGCGTAATCGCAATTTGGTTCCTTCTAATACAATTTGTTTTAAGTCTGTCATACCGCCCGTTTTGAGTCGGTTGAATTCTGCAATTAATACGATACCATTTAATACCGCTACACCAAATAATGCAATAAAGCCAACACCTGCGCTGATACTAAAAGGCATGCCTCGTAATGCTAAAAAGAAAATACCGCCAATAGCAGAAAGTGGAATGGCTGAATAGATCAACAAACCTTGCTTCGCCGAATTGAAAGCAAAAAATAATAAAATAAAAATAAGTATCAATGATACAGGAACCGCAATCATCAATCGTTGTTTAGCGGCATTCAAGTTTTCGAAAGCACCACCATACGTAACGTAATAACCTGTTGGGAATTTTACTTGAGTATCAATTTTTATCTGCAGTTCATTCACAATACTTTGCACATCTCTACCTCTCACATTAAAGCCTACAATGATTCGACGCTTAGCGTCTTCACGTTGTATTTGATTTGGGCCATCTTTGATTTGCACATTAGCCAATAAATACAACGGAATTTGTGTGCCTTGAGGGGTTGGTATCAATAAGTTTTGTACGTCTTCTACATTTTTTCGTTTATCTGTATTTAAACGCACAACCAAGCCAAAGCGTTTTTCTTCTTCAAACACCAGTCCTGTATTTTGCCCTGCAAAGGCTGTATTTACAAGCCTGTTAATGTCTGAGATGTTTAAATTATACTGAGCAATCGTTGCACGATTATATTCTATCACTACCTGAGGCATACCAGTTACTGGTTCCACATATAAATTTTTAGCACCTTCTACCGTATTAATTATAGCGCCTAATTTTTCAGCATAATGCGCTAACGTATCAATGTTTTCTCCAAATATTTTACATACCACATCTTGCTTAGCTCCCGTCATTAACTCATTAAAACGCATTTGAACTGGATACTGAAAACTAGTAGTTACGCCAGGGACATCTTCTATGGCTTTACTCATTTTCTCTCCTAACTCAGAAAATGTTTTAGCAGATGTCCATTCTTTTTTATCTTTTAAGATCACCATAATATCCGCAGCCTCCATTGGCATCGGATCTGTAGGCACTTCGCCACTACCTATTTTAGTAACTACTTTTTCTACTTCAGGAAATTGTGTTTTTAAAATATGCGCTGCTTTTTGGGTTGATGCAATAGTTGTGTTTAAATTACTACCTGTTAATATGCGCGTTTCTACAGCAAAATCGCCTTCTTCAAGCGCCGGAATAAATTCGCCACCCAAAGTAGTTAATATGATAATAGCACCAACAAATAATAATAACACAAACGACAATACCAATTTTGGATGCTTGATAATACCAGCTAATTTATTTTGATAAGCTGCTTCTATCTTACCCATTAATTTGTCAGAAATGTTAGGCTTATGTTTTATTTTTTTACTTAAAAACAACGCACTCATCATGGGTATATAAGTCAATGAAAGCACAAAAGCGCCTAGCAAAGCAAAGGCAACCGTTTGCGCCATGGGCTTAAACATTTTTCCTTCTATACCTTGCAAGGTGAAAATTGGTAAGTACACAATCAAAATAATAAATTGTCCAAACACCGCACTATTCATCATTTTACCAGCCGAGTGCTTAACTTCTTCATCCATATCTTTTTGAGATAACGCTTGAATGGTGCTGAATTTTTTACTGTGCGCTAATTGATGCATGACGGCCTCCACAATAATAACGGCACCATCTACAATCAAACCAAAATCCAATGCACCTAAGCTCATTAAATTCCCGCTCACACCAAAGGCATTCATTAAACATACGGCAAAGAGCATAGCTAAAGGAATAACAGACGCCACCAATAAACCGGCTCTGAAGTTTCCTAAAAATAATACCAATACAAAAATCACAATTAATGCGCCTTCTAATAAATTTTGTTCAACTGTACCAATGGCATTATTCACCATTTTTGTTCTGTCTAAAAAAGGCTCTATCACAACGCCTTCCGGCAAAGTCTTTTGAATTTGAGCAATGCGTTTTTTTACATTTTTAATCACGTCACTACTATTAGCTCCCTTCAACATCATCACGACAGCTCCCGACACTTCACCCTTATCATTATAACACATTGCTCCATACCTTGTGGCATAGCCAATTTTCACATCTGCTACATCTCTAATGAATAAAGGCGCTCCGCTTTGTGTTGCTTTGATGGATATGTTTTCGATATCTTTCAGTGAGCCTATTAATCCTTCACTACGAATAAATAAAACAGTGGCCCCTTTCTCAATATAAGCGCCTCCAGTGTTTTGGTTGTTTTTTTCTAAAGCCGAAAACACATCATTGATGGTGATGTTGTATGATTGTAGTTTGTTAGGATCAACGGCAATTTCATACTGTTTTAATTTTCCGCCAAAACTACTCACCTCCGCTACGCCTTTCACACCAAGCAACTGCCGGCGTACAATCCAATCTTGAATCGTTCTCAATTCGGTATCATTATACTTGCCTTCGTATCCTGCTTTTGGACGAACCACGTATTGATAAATTTCGCCAAGACCAGTTGTTACAGGTCCAAGCTCTGGCGTTCCAATACCTTGAGGTATTTGCAATTGTGCTTTTTGCAAACGTTCAGCTACTTGTTGTCTTGCCCAATAAATATCGGTTTCATCGTCAAATACAATGGTTACTATCGACAAGCCAAAACGCGAAAAACTACGGAGCTCTTTCAATCCGCTAATATTACTATTTGCTTGTTCGATAGGGAACGTCACTAATCGTTCAATATCCAATGCACCAAAGGAAGGCGCTACGGTAATAACCTGCACTTGATTATTGGTAATGTCGGGTACTGCATCTATAGGCAATTTGGTAACTTGCAAGATACCATAACCAATTAAGGCAATGGTGAATAACCCTACAATGAGTTTATTTTTTATAGAAAACTGTATGATGTTATCTAACATATCATGATGATTTAATGAATACAACAAATAAAAATTATTCCGCAATACAGAACAACTTAATTAAATAAGAGAAATGGACTTAAACTTGCGGAGGACCGCGTAAGCCTCTAGAATGAAGGCTATCGAAACTAATGAATGAACAATCTATTGCATGAACAACACGAATGGCATAAAGAATAACTTCTTTATTTTTAAACGTAAACGTCGGAAAATACGTTTCAATACTAACAATCTGCGGTGTGTAGTTACTCTCAGGACTTGGTATAAAATAATCGCCCGAAGTGCCGGTGTGTGTGTAATGCTCGAAGCTGTGCTCCAACGAATTTTCATCTTCATGTTCGCTGGTTTCATCTTCGTTGTGAATAGCGATATTATGGTGATGATGCGGAACGATACTATGCGCTAAAACAACCGTAAAAGCAAATAATAAAAAAATAACTATAAAATTCCGTTTGATCATTTTGTGTTACGAAGATAGTAATTTTTTTATGATGATGAATACCAAGCACATTTATTAAATACTCAAATGTCAGTTCAAGCACTTTGCCTTCGCTGTGTATAAACTTAGTCGTGAACTATATCCATTAAAAAATCCCTATCAAATTAATTGATGAGGATTTTGACTACCGTCATGACGATGACAATACCTATACTGCAATAGCCGATTTACTTGTGTATATAAGCCGTATCAACTGGTGTAACATAAGCTGCAGTAACTATAGCACTATGCAAATTAGTAATGAGTGTTTGTATGGCAGTATATGTCAAGGGCATACTACTTGCCGAAAAATAACAACTGATTTGCATGCTATCTTTAATATTTTGGCTTTTACAACTTTATCTGGAGGAGTTAAGTCGCTTAATCCTAGCCACCTGTTTCATCGCGCCCAAACATTTAATGAGTAATGCTGTGCTTTTACGTTTAAGTTTTTTATCTCGGAAATCCTTTCCTTTATTGGAATTATTTTTAAATATGACATATTAAAAAATAGTTAATTTATGTCTTAGTCTTATTCATTGCACGAACTTCAAGTTACAATCTTGTTTTAATATTATGATAATCTTAATAAACAATAAGAAGTTTAGGTTCTATCCTGCCCAGCCATCTCTATCCAAACTACGGTATTGTATAGCCTCAGCTATATGATTTGTTTGTATGTTTTGTGAGTTTTCCAAATCGGCAATCGTACGACTTACTTTCAGTATTCTGTCGTAAGCCCTTGCTGATAAGCCCAGGCGCTCCATCGCTGTTTTTAACAATGCATTACTCGCATCATCTAAATTACAATAGGTTCGTAAATCTTTGGTGCGCATTTGTGCATTACAATACACGCCATCATTCGTTTTAAAACGTTCGGTTTGTATTTGCCTTGCTTTAATCACACGTTCTCTAATGTCTTTACTCGTTTCGGCATGTTGTATTTTATTTAATTCATTAAACGGAACAGGCGTTACTTCCACGTGTAAATCAATGCGATCTAACAAAGGGCCTGAAATTTTATTCAAATATTTTTGTACCACACCTGGCGCGCATACACAGTTTTTTTCAGGGTGGTTGTAATACCCGCATGGACAGGGATTCATGCTTGCCATCAACATAAAACTTGCAGGATACTCCACACTAAATCTTGCACGCGATATGGTTACAACTCTGTCTTCAAGCGGTTGACGCATCACTTCGAGCACTGTTCGTTTAAATTCAGGTAACTCATCTAAAAACAAAACGCCATTATGCGCCAAAGATATTTCGCCGGGTTGTGCATTCATTCCACCGCCAACTAATGCCACATCGCTGATGGTGTGGTGGGGCGACCTAAAGGGTCGCTTAGTAACTAATCCCATTGTTTTACTAGTACGTCCGGCAACACTATGAATTTTAGTTGTTTCTAATGCTTCATCTAAAGTTAATGGTGGCAATATAGTAGGCATACGTTTGCTAAGCATTGTTTTTCCTGCCCCTGGCGGACCTATTAAAATAACATTATGTCCTCCCGATGCAGAAATTTCTAAAGCACGTTTAATATTTTCTTGCCCTTTTACATCCGAAAAATCATATTCAAAATCATCTAGTCTGGCTAAAAACTCATTTTCAATATTGATGATGGTTTTTTGTAAATCAATGGTGCCATTAAAAAAGTCGATGATTTGCTTAATATTGGTGATGCCATAAACATCTAATCCGTCAACAACCGCTGCCTCTTTTGCGTTTTCTTCAGGAAGGATAACACCTTTAAAACCTTCTTGTTTTGCTTTTATAGCGATTGGCAAGGTTCCTTTAATGGGGCGCAATTCGCCATCCAAAGCCAACTCACCCATGATAATATATTTAGAAACCTCTTCTGAAATAATTTGCTCAGAAGCTGCTAATATGCCAACGGCAATCGTTAAATCATAAGCAGAACCTTCTTTACGAATGTCGGCTGGCGCCATATTTACAGTAATTTGTTTACCCGGAATTTTTAAACCATTATTTTTTAATGCGGCATCGATGCGCTGATGACTCTCTTTGACTGCGCTATCAGGCAATCCTACTAAATAAAAATTTATTCCCTGTCCAATGTTTACCTCTACAGTTACCGTGGTAGCTGTAATGCCGTGCACGGCACTTCCATACGTTTTTACTAACATGCTTTTTTTTCTTTCAGCAAAATAACAACAAAAACAAGCATAGTACTGCTACAAATTATAGCATTAGCAAATTTAGTAGGTTTAACAAGGTTTTTGGGCGATTCTTATAGGTATGTTTTGATTGAATTTGCAATTTTTTCAAATTCATCTTTTGATAAAGTTAGTTTCGCATTACTAAAATCCATATCACTAACGGCGTTGATGGGTATTAAATGGACGTGTGCATGAGGCACTTCCAAACCTACAACACTTACTCCTACTCTTTTACAAGGAATTGCTTTTTTGATTGCAGCAGCTACAGTTTTTGAAAAAAGCATTAACCCTAAATAAGTTTCATTATCTAAATCAAAAATATAATCTATTTCTTTTTTAGGAACCACTAATACGTGTCCTTTTTTAAGCGGGAAAACGTCCAGGAATGCTATAAAATCAGCATTTTCAGCTATTTTATAACAAGGTATTTCTCCTGCAATAATTTTAGAAAAAATACTAGACATTATTTAGATGGTAATTTCTATTATTTCAAATGGAATAATGCCAGCAGGAACTGTAACATCCACTTTATCACCAACTTTTTTACCTAATAATCCTTTGCCAATTGGCGAATCTATTGATATTTTACCTGCTTTTAAATCCGCCTCATTTTCTGCAACGATGGTGTATTTCATCTCCACGTTATTCTTTAGATTCTTAATTTTCACGGTTGTAAGGATACTTACTTTAGAAATATCTAAAAGTGAACTATCTACAATTCGTGCATTACAAATAATGTCATCTAGCTTAGCTATTTTCAATTCTAATAATCCTTGAGCATCTTTTGCAGCATCATACTCCGCGTTCTCTGATAAATCGCCTTTATCGCGAGCTTCTGAAATTTGTCGAATTACACTTTTTCGCTCTACGGTTCTTAATTGTTGCAATTCATCTTTAAGTTTTTTTAAACCTTCCTCTGTGTAATAAGCTATTGTAGACATATTTGTGTGTTTTTAAAATAAAAGAATCCCGAATAAGATTCGGGATTCTTTACATTAAGAATTAAATAATTTGTTATTATTAAAAGTTTATTCTTGCTCCAAAAGTATGAATACCTTTAAATGAATTGGTAACACGGTATGCATAGTCAATTCCAAAAGTAGATTTTTTAGAGCCAATAGGAATCTCAACCGTAACACCCCCAGTAGGACCATTCATTGTAGTTGTACGATTTACATCACCTGTAAATGTTCCTTTTTCCATATACATTCCTCCGCGTAACATTAAAATTTCTTTCCAGCTATATTCAACACCTAATAAGAAATTATCTTTTGTAAATGAATTAGATGTAAAGTTACCTGCTACAGTAATACGGTGTGTCTTTAATAAACCCGAAGTGTCTTTTGTTAAATAAAAATCATACGCTAATCCAATGTTTAATAAAGCTGGTAAATCAAATTGCCCTGATTTATTAGCTGCTGTTAATTGGTAGGTATTTCCATAAGCATTTGTAACTGTGTTTTGCACCGACAATCCGTCTCCTTTATATTGCATTTTTGGTCCTACATTTTTTAAAGAAACACCTAAGTGTAATTGATCGTATTTACCTGTGTGGTATTGAATACCTGCATCAATCGATACTCCTTGAGCTTTTACGTTATCAATACCTTCAGAGATAACACGAACTGTAACTCCTCCATAAATATTATCAGAAAAGCCTTTTGCGTAAGACAACGCTATGTTCGTAAAACGAGGGGTATAGGTACCTAATCCACCTTCCGGTTGATCTTCGGTAGTTCTGTTAATTTTTCCACCATCAATAGAAGTAATTCCTAAACCAATAGCACCCGTTTCGCCAACTCGCTGTGATAATCCAAACGTATTGATGTTGATACCTGAGCCTACAAATAAGGATGTTCTCATAAACATCAACTCTGTTTTACGAGTAAATGCTAACCCCGCAATATTCATATACTGCGACTCTAATCCTTTACTACGAGCGGTAGCTGCGCTTGCCCAACCAGCAGAACGAGCGTAAGGATTGATTAACAATTGCCCTGATCCTGCTTGTCCTGAACGCTCAGGATTACCTGCAGTAGCAGTTAAACAAGTGGCTAAAAAGCCACCTGCTATTGCTATACTTAATGATTTATTTAGAAATATTTTCATAATACTTTATATTTAATTCAATTAACTGATTAATAGCTTTGTAAATCTAATGGTCTCATTACACCAAACCATTTCACAATTTTTTCTCCAACTCCTGGTACATCAATATGAATAATATATAATCCACTAGCGACAGAAATACCGCTTTGATTTTTTAAATCCCAATCTTGATAAGATAACCGTTTTAAATGAACAAACTCAGCCTCTGTTAAATACAAATTTTCTTGCCCTGAAACATCTCTGTCAAACGTTCTTACTAATGTACCATTTAAAGTAAATATTTTAATTTTACAGATGTTTGGCAAATTCGTGATCCTAACTCGATTATCAATTCTGAGTTGCTCATACGTAGAGTATCCATAATAAGGGTTAGGAACAACATTAATCAAATCTAAGGCAGATTTTGCAGTAGCCGCATTGTTAATTTCAGAAAAGATATCAGATGTGCTAAATGTATAATACGGCATATTGTTATTAATTGACGTAGCAGTTGAGTCAGTACTTAAAGAAGCTATAGTTCCTGTTGTGCCATTTGAAACTGGCGTCGTATTAAACAAATCACTGACAACAATACCACTTAAACGAGAGCTATTATTTACGGAGCAGTTACCACTCAGCCTTGTTCTGTAAGGTTTTTTAACTCTCAATTTAACTTTTGCATCACATGGCATATTTCCTGGATTTGAGAAAGAAAATCTGGAATTTGTTAATAATGGAATATTAACCCACATTGCTTCTGACCAAAAATTACTTTGCACTACATTATTTGAATTTTTAAAAGCCCATTTGTATGAAGATACCATCTGATTGAAGTTATTAGCATTATAAGCGCCCGTTCCTATCAATAAGCCATTTACATCTTTACCACCTGCTGGCGCAATACCGGCATATTTTGTATCGCTTCTGTTGTGTCCAAATACATAAATATAATGTCTTCCACCAAATGCACTTGAATATGCTGGCCCGAAAGAGCTAACCGCTGTTGGATTCCACATCATATCATTACCATTGTTGCCAGTTTGATATGAATCTTCTCCAAAAGCAATGTTTAAACGTTCGCCAGTTTCTAAATTAATAGCGTATCCTGGGAACCAACTGCAACTGTAATTAAACGTATCGGTACCATTAACTCCACCTACAGCTTCATTATAATTACCACCTGCATTCCATGCAACACCTTGTTTATCTAAAGAGTATTGACGTTTAGGCTCTAATTTTTTTCCGCCATTAGGATTAATAGTAGCATCATCACATTCTTCTAATACCATACATCTTGTCCACTTACTCTTATCAGCTGTAAAAACGATATCCACACTTGCTAAAGCCCTTAAATCATGATTACTAGCAATAATCCCACTAACATTTGACTGAACCCATCCAGGAGCTGCCGGATTACTAGTGTTAGTTACAGCAGTTAAAACATAAGGCGCCCATGTGCCACCTAATACACCTTGAAACACCTTTTTTGGATCAACAAATGGAGGAACTACCGTAGTTGAAGGTATAGCCATTGAATAATCATCCTGAGGTGTTGGTGGAGTACTTTTAAATCCACCGGAACGAATCCAGTTTCTGGCGCCACCGCCATCTTGATCTGCAACACCTGTTAACCAATTTTTAGTGCCATCAGAAAAACTTAATGACCCTTCAATAAAATCACCATCAGAAACAATTCTATTTGTTATGGTATTTGATGGTATTGATAATAAAGCAATATCATTTACTTGACCAATATTAACTGATAAGCCTAATTCGCTGAAATAAAACTCTTCTCCTACTTTAATTGATTTACAAGGCACATATTCTTTTTCTTTACCAAGAGTTGTGTTTTTTAACACCCAAGTAACGCTATCACCAATTAATGCACCAAACTGAGTATTTTTATAAGACACTTTTGAATTAATACTATAAATACAGGCCGAATCTTTGGCCATTGTTTCTGTTTTAAAATACTTTTTCTTTACGAAGGCAACCGCAAAATCGCCATTAGGAACATTTAAAGGATCAACTACAGTTACGTTAATTGGACCTCTCGCATTTTCATAGGTTACTTGATCAGCTCTTCCGTTTGAATTTAAAATAGCATCAATCGTAGATTGAGTAAAATCTAAGGCGTTACCTCCGTTACCTTGCCCTTCAATACGGGTAATTTTAGGTCCGTAACCATAAGCAGATTGAGTTACGGTTCCATTATTTTCAGCACTAGGTGTGTGAGGAATTCCATAGGCTTTTTTAGATTTACGACCCTCTAAATAAGGGCGTTTTTGTCCTAAAAAACTTGGTGCATTTTGACTTACTAATGGCTGATCTTCTTTATATTTAGTGTATTCATTATAGCTATAAGCAACCGTTAAGAAATAATATGTTTTATTGTTGATTACTTTTTTATTACTAACTGACGAAAATAAATCTTGAGTAAAATGGAAAGTTGATTTAATGCCATTGTCAGATCCTACCGTTTTTACTAACGCTACATCACCACCGGCAGCAGCATCAAATTCGTAATTGGTTAGGGTTTTAATGCCATTAGCCAAATCACAACTAAATGCTAATTTAGCCTTAGATGGATCAGTTAATTGTTCTTGGGTAATCAATTCATTTACTAATTGATAGACTTTGAATCCCTCAAAATGATAATATTGATCAATGTTTTTAAACATAGTAACAGTATTTGTACTAAGCGGAAAAGTTGAAATTGTATCAACAATAATAGAAACATCTAATTCTTTATAATTATTTAAATAATTATTTGAAGTCGGTTTGTTTGTAAAATATAAAATCAATTCATTATCTAATTCCTGAATGGTCATATCAGGCGCTTCAGGCCCTGATAATACTTTAAAACAATTGTCAAATAAAGCTTGCGCTTTATCATCGGCCGTTTTTAACAAAGGGATTGATGCATTTTGATCAGTTGTAGATGTACGAGCCCAAGGTAACCCAAAGGTTACATAATTTACAGCACCAGGCAGTAAATCGAAAGGTCCAGATGACTGTAAAAATCGTCTGTCACCTGGTAAGTTGCCTGCTGTAACCTCAGTCCATGTGTTGCCACAAGGATTATTTGTGTATGTATCTGCTGGATAAACATAACTCGTAGGGATAGAACCTCCATATGCATTACCTCCACAAGTATAAGGAGTGCCATCTCTCCAAAAACCAGTCATATATTGGTAGGTTTGAGTCGCATTTTGTGGGTCAGTAGTTTGTGCAGGAGTAGCACCTATTAAATTATTAAAATATAGAAATTTAGTCATACCCATTTGCTCACCAGGCTCATCTATTAAGCCATTACCATTATTATCAATACCATCTGTCGTATTTATAGGTCCTTGAAAAAAATCGCAACCTAAAGCAGGAATACTTGACCCATAACCATTAACGCCAAAATTAGTTTCATCATAATTATCACCATTGTAAATATAGCCTAAGCCTCTTTTTACATCGCAACCAAGATAATCATCAATGTATTGACCTAAATCAGCGTCTGTCCAAACGGTCATATATGTATTTGTTAACTTAAAGGAAGAGCGGTTGATAATTTGATAAGAATAAAAGGTCATGTTATTAATTTCATCTGTTGTTTTAAAAGCAAACGCTTGCGCGCGTATTTCCATACCAATTGCTTTACCGCCAGTGGCGGCATGTACATTTCCATTATCATTATATACCCACCAAAGTGTTTCATCACCAAACACACGCGCTTTACAAACACCTAAATTATCTTTACCTGCATTATTATATACATCATAATAAGGATAATCACCACCCTCAGGATTATAAGCACCATTAGCATCAAAATCATAATAAGGAGCTAACAAGGGGTCTTGATTAAGAGATAAATCACCATCTCCAGGCCAATTTTTAATATTGGATGTGACAACTCCGCTAAAAGGAGTGCCAGGTAATACGAACGCATCAACTTCAGAACGTGTTATTTTGAAAATTTTATCATATTGAGAACATACATCTTGTGTAACAGAAGCATCTACAGTACTTAAAGGGCCTGTCCAAAAATCAATCCCATCCTGGCGATAAGTTTGCGCAGCTACTTTTAACTGTCCGCCTGCATCTAAGCCACCAAACCATACGTTACCAGAAAAGTTAGATGAAACTGCCTTTGACCAATCATTAACTTTTGGAACCGCGTATCTAGCATTTCCTTGTCCAAATAAGTCCCACCACATATCTGATCCAGAAAAAATAAAAGTTCTCACATTATTTACAGCAAGCTCTGCTGCCGATTGAGGTGCTGTGCACCCAGATGCCACTTTATGAGTATTAGACGTTTTTAAAACAGAGCCTTGTTTTTCTCTTGCTGAAACAGTTAATACACTAAGTGTAGCCGCTGCGATTAAGAGATGTTTGTTAAATTGAATCATATTTTTCATGTGTATAATATTTATTGTTATTTAGTTATTATAGGCCACTTTCATCTTTTTTTACTTAAAATGCCTTTGATAAAGATTTCATATCAACATTGTTTTACGCTTAAAAATCTAATAATACACCTATTCTAATAGTACGAGGACGCGCATAGTTACTTGGGTTATTTAAGTATATACTATACTGATCCGTAAATCCTTGGGGACTAACATTTTTAGCAAGAAGCGCTTGACCTTGCGCAGAAGCTAAATAACCATCATCATCAGCATTACCGGTATAGTTATATACGTTTAATATATTTCTGGTATTTAATAAGTTTAATACTTGCAAGTATATATTTAGGTTCGCTGTTTTCTTTTTATCAGAATCTTTTTTACCCCAAGATAATTCAATATTTTTATCAATTCTTAAATCAGTTCTAAATTGCCAAGGCTTGTTGGACCCATTTAATGAGCCTAAAATTGATGTTCTTCCTCCAACTGGAGTTGCGCTAGAATAGCGAGTGTAAGGAGAACCTGAGCCGACGTGTACTATTAAATTGGCACCCATGTTTTTAAAGATTTGAACGGTCTGTGTTGCATCTTTCTTTTTACGGTTAAATTGAGGTCCCTTGTAATCTTTTCCTTCACCAAACCGATAATCTAAATTAATGGTGATATTATGTCGTTGATCATAATCTAATGGTAAGGTTACACGTAAATTTGGCTGACCACTGCTTGCTAAGTTGGCGCCTGAATTTAAGTTTGATCCAGATCCATCAGCAAATTGCAAGGTATAGTTGGCTGTTAAAGAAACACCACCCGTTCTACGTAAATCAAATTCTAAGCTCATTCCTTTTACTGTACCAAAATCTCTATTTACGTAAGTGTAATATGTTTTAGGATAAGCTTGATTTAAAGTTTGAGTTGTGATTTGATTTCTCATTTCACGGTAAAACGCTGTAATCTTTATAGCTGCATTTTTCTTTTCGTTTAATACTTGATTATAACCTAATTCGTAATCAATTGTTTTTTCAGGTTTTAAATTAGAATTGGTAATAAATGGATTACTAGATAAAGAGTTAATAGAATAATAATCCATAGGATTAAAACGCATATTTAATGCCGTACCGCTATATGGGTTAGTTGAACCAGAAGGACGTTGAGTTAACACATCATAATGTGCAAAGAAATTAGCGACGTCAGATATTGGAAATGAAAAAGCTATACGAGGCATTACATTAATTTGAGGCACATAATCTTTAAACGCATTTACACTAAAAGCATTCTTAGAAGCAAAGTCAGCATCTTTTAGCCATGGATGAATTTTACCATCAACTAATAACGCACTTGGATCACTAATCTCTTTACCTTCTGAATTATACCAGGTAGTGATGTTAGTGCTTTGGTCAGTATTTCTATAACCCTTAATTGTAGGCGTAGCAGATGTATTATTATCAACATACACTACGTAATCATCTTTTATGTTGGATGGTTTATCTGTTGACTTCTCTCCTGCAGTATAAGCCTCATGAAATAAATAGGGGTCTTTTATCACTTTTTGATTTGCATCAAAACGATCGACACGTACACCTACGTTAAATTTAATATCTTTAAAATCAAATTTATCTTGGATATAACCTGCTACATAAATAGGCTTATATGCTCCTACCGCAAACGTATTATTACCATTAGCATCTTTTTCATTTAAAAAACGATCTAAAGAAGTCGATCTATTGTCTTTATTACCTAAGTAATCGTAACCATGATAATCAACTAATGGGTTGTAATTTGAGCCTACAAATTGCAAATCAGATGAACTAAACATACTTAATTTTAAATCATTAGGGTTAAGTGCGTCGGTATTAACATATGTTTGATTATCCTTAGCTAAGCCTAATAATGCTCTAACTGATTTGTCAATTTGAGTTTGATTAGCTTCATCATAATTATAACGAGCATAATAATAATTTTCAGAGCCACTTAATTGTGGTACAAGTATTAAATTGGTTTTGTCTAAAGATACTAAATGAGAGTTTGTTAATAATCGCATACGTTCCCATAAGCCAATTGCTGCAACACTGTGTCCGGATTCGTTACGTTGGTCATATTCCACACCCACCATAATGGCATGATTTTTTATATCGGCTGAAAAACTTGAAGAAAAACGAAGTTGGGTATTGTCCACCTTACTGTAATCATTGAATTTACGACCTGTGGAAGAAAATAAATTATTAATATTTTGTGGTCTATCACCATTAAGGAATCCATAATTACTTTGAACATTATTTAATGTTGGTAAAGAACCGTAGTAATCAAATACTTGAGAAGTATAATTTGCAGCGTTAGCATTAACCTCACTTCTTTCGAAAGTTACATCTTTTAATTGTCGCCCTTGATATATCCATTGAGTACCTGAAGGTGTAACAACTTGGGTATAACGTGTAATTCCAGTATCTACCAGATAATTGAATTTACCAATATATCCATAATTAAATAATTTATCTTTATGGGTATCATCTTGACGATTATATTTAGCTTGCTCGTAACTCGCTAAGAAGGTGAAATAGGCATTAGAAATAACAGATTGATTTTTTTCTTTTTCGGTACCTGTTTGGTTCGTTCCAAATTTTTGATTGATACGAGCATAAGCTCTCCAAGTTGTTCCAATTACTTGTGGATTATTTTGAGCATTGAAAAGAGAATAAACATAGTTATAATCGTGTTTGTTGCTATAATCTAAAGCACCACCTAATGTTAAGTTAGTGTTTGGTGTTAATTTAAAATCGATTTTACCGTTCAATTGTACAGAGCGACTTGCCACATTGGCACGCACCGCTGATTGTTTCATATCATCTTTTGTTACAAAATTTAATTCAGGGTAAAAGCCTTGTCCTGATGGAGCTAAACGTAAAGGTTTATCTTCTACTTGCTTTAACTTCTCATCCGTTAATTGATAAATTTTATTGTAAGAAGGCGTAGGATCTTTTTCGTAGGTTCCTTGTCCGGATAAGAAGAATCCAATGATTGGTGTTTTATTTCCAAGAGAATCTTTCTTTTGTAAAATTGGTCCGCCTAAAGAAAAACCAACTGAATTATATCCGTATTTATCTGTCAATTGAGAAGAGATTAATTCCACGCCACCGAAAAATTTACTTTGAGGTCCACGAGTTGTAATAGAAATAACGCCAGAAGTAGCATCACCATAAGATGCAGGCAAACCACCAGTGATAACCGCAATTTGTTCTACACCTTGCTGTGGCACACCAGCGCCACCAATTACTTTAACACCATCCACAAAATAAGTTGTATTGTTTGAACGACCACCACGAACGTTAAGAGCTGCGCCCTCATCTGCTTGAAACACACCCGCTGTTGTTGCAGCAACTGAGTTAATATTTTTGGTAGCCATGTTTTGGTATTCTTCACGAGTTACTGTTCCACCCGATTTCATTTCTCCATCAATTAAAGGCTCTTGGTAAGCAACGATTTCTACCACGTCAGTTGTAACACCGCCATCATTATCTAAATCCAAATTTAAATTAGTTGTGCTACTTTCTTTAACAATTACTCCTTTAGATTCTTTTGGTTTAAACCCAACATAAACACCTTTTACATCATATTTGCCAGGCGATAAAGGCTTAATCATTGCATAACCATCCATATCGGTTGTTGCTACGCCAACTTGCACACCATTTTGATAAGCTACAACGTTAGCAAAGGGAAAGGTTTCGCCTGTAGTTTTGTCTTTTAGTAATATCTTGATCGCACCATTAGTGTTTTGGGCAATTGCAGAAGCTCCGAGGAATAAGATTGCTACGATGGAAAAGTAAAAATTTCTTAACATATTGATAGTTTTTAAGTATACTCAGTTTTATATGAGCGGATAAATATATAAACGATAGTGTATTAGTGCAAGTTTTTTTATGTGTTTTTGGTAATATATTGATAATGTGCTTATTAATTTCCAAATTTTTGTTGTTAAAGGGTATTAAAACTTAACAAGAATTAACACAATATTACAAATTAAGGCAGTTTGATGGTTTTGATATCTATTAAGTGGGCGAATAAAATTGATAAGTGGTCGGTTTTGGAGAATAACTGGTTAATTTATTCTAGAAATACAATAGCAACTAGTAATAATTAATTTATTTTAAAGACGATGAGTCTTTTTTTTCTTTAGAATTTCTTTCGAAAGACTTACGTTGTTTTTTGTAAAGGTAAACTCCCGACATTAACAATGAAGCGAAAATAAATAAGCCTAACATGCCCCAAACCAAGCCGCTCGAGGATTTTACAACAACTAAAAAAACAATGGCTACTAAAAGTACTGTTCCACCTTCATTAAATAACCTTAACTTAAATGATGATTGCTTGTAAATTCCCGCCAATTGCTGTTTATAGATGAAATGGCATTGTAAATGATACAACCATAATAACCCTACAAAAATAAGTTTTAACCACATCCATGGCTGAGAGAGGTAATACTCTAAGTTTAATAAAATCAACCATCCACCAAAAATGGTGGTGCCTATGGCAGATGGCCAGGTAATGATGAACCATAATTTACGTTGCATAATTAAAAACTGTTGTGTTAAAATACTTTTAGCAGGCTCTTC
>JAYVDU010000457.1:0-3216 GCA_043749245.1 Bacteroidota bacterium
TGACAATTAATGCAGTTCTAATTCTAAGCCACTGCAAAATCTGAAAATAGACGCATAGATGCAGGGCGAAAATCAAGAACTAAATTATTTTTCGGGATAACGCGTGCAGGTTTATACGCATGGTTATAAATGTGTAAGTAGTTGCGACTATTGGAAATCAAATTCACAGATCAGCCCCAATTTCCTATTTAATTATCATTTTTTATTTGAAGTATAAAATCTTCACTTACTCCATAAAGATCAGCGAGGCTTGCAACTGTATGGTTATTGGAATCTAGATTTAATAATCTCTTTTTAATAGGTTCGATAACTTTGGACTCAAAGAAAATCAAATAATCATTTTTCCAATAATTCTCAGAAAAAATATGAGAATTTTTAAGCCTCAAATAAAATTTTTCTGAACTGCCAAAAATTTTATTAATTTCTTTATCCCCTCGAAAAATTGGAATCTCATTATCAAACTCGCCCTCTATATAAGGATTACAAATATTTTTTAGGAAATTTACTAATTGCTTTTCAATAATATATTTAGACATAAGTTCCTTTGCATCTTTACGTAGAACTAAATCAATTCCGTATCTTTCACTATATTCAACTTCTTCACATCGTTCAAAAGCATCCCACACCATTTCAAAACTATAATTACTTAAAGTTGCTTTTTCAAAGCTATGGAATAATAAATCGCTTAGTTCAAGACTATTTAAAATGAAGCTACCAGATTGTACTCTTCTTAATATTTCGCTAATAAATAAGTATGTGCTGTATGAGTCTCTATTTTGAAGTAACTCTTTGATTGAGTTTTTCAGAAAATCTGGCTCTTTGTCTTTATAGAAGTTACTTTTTTGACCATAGCTTATGATTTCACTAAAAGACTGTGGACTAAATAAAATGTTTTTATTTAGTGATTGATCATTCTTTTTGTTTGGATTTGGTAAATTTATCATCTCTACAATTCCCTTAACTATTTTTTCAAAATCTTTTTCATCATCAAATTCTTTTATTGATTGAATTTTATCAACAACATCATCTACAATATTTGCCCTTGTGCAAATATCTTTGATTTTCGGAACAAATTCTTTAATATCTAATTTTCTGATTTCACTAAAATTTTTGTCAGAAAAACTATCAAAAATTTCAAAGAAAAAGTATCTGTCGAACATAGAAGGCTTAGTAACAGATAATAAATTATTATTAGATTTCAAGAAAGCCTCTTCATTAAAAAGCTCATCTAAAGCGTCTCTGATTAACTCTACTTCGGCTTCGTTGATTTTATAGTTTTTTATATTTTTTGTAAGGAAGTCTACAAATGATGAAACTATTGTTTCTTTTGAATCTTTTTGTTTTATAGCATTATCAAAGAAAATTTTGGAGTGACGATAAAATTCAGAGTAAATTTCAGGATGTTTAAATCGAATTAATTCTAGGTTATACAAATCGACAAAGTACACTTCACCTTTAACAAATTTATAAATGAGCTTGAATGAATTTACAAATCGTGTAACATCCCTCATCGTCAAAATATATTTTGAAGTTAAGTCCAAATATTTTTCTTGAGAGTCATAAAATTGTGGGTTTAATAAGTTTTTCAAAATTTTTGTATCTCTACTTTCAACTTCGAAGCTTTCTTCTTCGAGCACTTTAGTTAAATCCTTCAAAATGGCTCTTTTAATAACCACTTCCCTCGCTGGTGGTAAACTAAATTCAAGCTGGAATATTTTTTCCAAGAAAGTATGTGACTTGTATAGATTAATATCAGCAATAGCTTCTAAAATATAGTTTCTATCATAAGTAACAATAAAAAAAGTATTGGCAAAATTGGCAGTGTTTCTAATCAATCGAATGACTTCATACACTTCTTTTTTATCGAGTCTATCTAAATCGTCAATAGAAATAATTATTTTTTTGTTGGTAGCTTTGATGGCTTTACTGATGGTATCAAATTGCTTTTCGAGACTTTCAGTCGGAAAAGCCAATTCGGAAAGTGTTTTAAAAGTTTCAAAACCTTCTTTCGAAACTTTGGTTAAATTGCTCGCATATTCAGGTAGTTTATTATTGAGCGTGAAGCTATAATCTTTTAATTTTTCGCGCAACTCTTTAAAAAGCGTTTCAATAATTAAATTGGGTGTACCTGCTTTCCATACATTAAGTTCAATAATGACGAAGTTTTTATCTCCTTCAAATTGCTTTAAAAGCGATTTCAAAAAAGTTGTTTTACCCGAACCCCATGAAGCTGAAATACCAATTGGGAAAGAACCTTTTTCTGGTTTTGTATTTCTAATTTGATTGGCTAAGTTTTCAATAAATTTACTTCTGCCGAGTAAATCATCATCCGTTTTAATAATTGTTGGTTCTTCAACTGTAAAACCTTTAGCAGTATCAATTTCCGGTAATTCCACTTTGAATAATGGTAACTGAGGTTTTATGTCATAATGAATGAAAACAAAAAAACCGAGAATTAATGGGATGACTATAGTTAAATCAGATAGATAAATATTAGGGTGATTTTTAAACGCAATAAATTGAAGTTTAGAATTTTCTACTGAAGGATCAATACGAAAGGAAAAGTAAATTATGCAGTAAGTGAGAGTTAAGTAAAGCCATTTATCAGGTATTACTGCACCTTTAAAAATTTTAGGCGCGAAAAATATGATCACAACAAAACAAATAAAAATTGCCGCAATATCTGTTTCAGTACTTGGTTCACTCACTTTTGAAAAGATATACTTAACGAAAGTGCTTGTAAACAGTTCAAAAAATAATTTCTTGAACAGAAAAAATAATGCAATCGGCACTAAAGTAAATCGTAAGAAAATTTTCCAATAGGGTTGTTTCGTTTCGTCAATCGTTTTTGCCATCAGGAATTAAAAATTTTAAAGCGGTTATTCACAAATTCAATCAACCCAAAGATAATTAAATTAGTTCGCTTCACATATTTTTAATTTTGTTTTATTTAAAACTCAATGATGAGTTTACCTAAACGTTCAGGGAACTTTTAAAGTTCCCTGAACGTTTGATTTAGAACGCAGCCCATCTTTACTAATCATTATCCTTTTCAGCAACTTTAGCAACAAACGCAGCACGACGCGGAGCGGGTACAGGTGCGTTAATACCTTTTACAGCTTTCCACAAAATTTCATTAAATTTAATATCATCCACAGCATCCGCTTTTGCTAAATTGAATAAATCCGATTGGCGCGAAAGCTCGTTATCAGCGAT
>JAYVDU010000458.1:0-10521 GCA_043749245.1 Bacteroidota bacterium
TAGGATTATTAGCTTTATGTGAAGTAATTAGAAAAATAAACTTTGCTACAAATTATAGCCATCAAATGCTACAAAACAAACTAATTTTGTTTTAGAGAAATTAATTATTTTATGCAGAATGCTAATTTAACAACCTTGCCTGACGAGGTTTTGATGAACAAAATTTACATTATACGAAACCAAAAAGTAATGCTAGACAGGGACTTGGCGGAATTGTACGGCGTTGAAACAAAACACCTGAAAAGACAAGTAAATAGGAATATTGAACGGTTTCCTACCGATTTTATGTTTGAATTAACCGAAAAAGAGTTTGAATCTTTGAGGTACCAAATTGGCGCCTCAAAGATAGGGAGAGGAGGAACAAGATATGTGCCTATGGCATTTACAGAACACGGTGTATTAATGCTTTCTAGTGTTTTAAACAGTTCAAAAGCTATACAAGTTAATATACAAATTATGCGAGTGTTTACCCATATTAGGCAATCATTAACTGACAATACAGAGCTTCGACTTATTATTGAAGAATTACGCAAGAAAACTGACAACAATACCAAAAATATTGAAGTAGTGTTTCAATACTTTGATGAATTACTTGATAAGAAAGAGAAAGTAAAACCAAGAACCCAAATTGGTTATAAAATTTGGAAGAGATAAAAAAAGCCCGAAGAAATTAATCTTCGGGCTTTCATTTTTTTCTTCTCGATTACACTCGAAGTGACAATTACTTCAAACTACCAATCATATCTTCTGGTTTTACCCATGCATCAAATTGTTCGTTAGTTACATAGCCTAATTCGATGGCTGCTTCGCGCAACGTTTTATTTCCTTTATGAGCTGTTTTTGCAATTTTAGCTGATTTCTCATAACCAATATGTGTATTTAAAGCTGTTACCAACATCAACGAATTTTCTAAATGTTTTTTAATTTCAGGTAAGTTAGCTGTAATACCATCACTACATTTTTCGGTAAACGACACGCAAGCGTCACCAATTAATCGCGCTGATTGTAACACGTTAGCTGCTATTAATGGCTTAAATACATTTAATTCGAAATGCCCATTCATGCCACCAACTGTTGCTGCCACATCATTTCCAATAACCTGAGCGCAAACCATCGTCAATGCTTCCGGTTGTGTTGGATTTACTTTACCTGGCATAATAGATGATCCTGGTTCGTTATCCGGAATGACGATTTCCCCTATTCCACAGCGTGGCCCAGAAGACAACATACGAATATCATTTGCTATTTTAAATAAAGAAACCGCACTTCGTTTCAATGCCGCACTTAACTCAATCATGGCATCATGAGCGGCTAATGCTTCAAATTTATTTGGAGCTGTCACAAACGGAAAACCTGTTAATTCAGCAATTTTTTTAGCTACTAATACGTCATATCCTTTTGGCGTATTTAATCCCGTACCCACTGCTGTACCGCCTAATGCCAATTCTTTAACTGCCTCTAACGCATTTTTTACAGTGCGAATACTCATATTGATTTGTTGCACATATCCACTAAACTCTTGACCTAAAGATAATGGCGTAGCATCCATAAAGTGAGTACGACCCGTTTTGATGATACCATCAAACTCTTTAACTTTTTTTGCTAACGAGTCGCGCAACTTTTCCATACCTGGGATAGTAATTTCAATAACTTGCTTGTAAGCCGCAATATGCATAGCTGTTGGGTATGTATCGTTAGATGATTGAGATTTATTCACATCATCATTTGGATGTAATACTTTAGGTTCATCGGTTAATTTACCACCATTCATTACATGTGCACGGTAAGCAATCACTTCGTTGGCATTCATGTTACTTTGAGTACCAGAGCCAGTTTGCCAAATTACTAAAGGAAATTGATCATCTAATTTTTTTGCTAAAATTTCATCGCATACTTTACCAATTAAATCAGATTTTTCTTTTGACAAAACACCTAACTCGCAATTAGCTAAAGCTGCTGCTTTTTTTAAATACGCAAACGCATAAATAATTTCCTTTGGCATACTAGCTTCTGGCCCTATTTTAAAATTGTTACGAGAACGCTCTGTTTGTGCTCCCCAATAAACATTGGCAGGTACTTTTACCTCGCCCATTGTGTCTGTTTCTATTCTAAATTCCATGATGGTTATTTTTTTATGCTGTGAATTTACTAAAAGATTTTATGTTAGTGTTGTTTGGCAACTAACTTTATTTATGATAAAAGTTAGTAATTAATACTTTAAAATTAGCGTTCTTGTTCGAGTATGGCCTGGCATTGCTCATTCAATATGATACTTCCATTAACTTTAGCTTCATTTAATACAAATCCTTTAATGATAGGCGTTTTCTTTTTTTGAATAAGCGCAACTATTTGTTTCTCCGTTAATTTTTTTTGTAAGAATTCAAATTCTATTTTAAAATTACAGCCCGCCTTGAAGGCATTGCAACCATAAGCGCTCCGCCCTTTGATGATAGTTCCTTGTTTACACTTAGGACAGACAATTTTTTCTTCAACGATTGTTTTTGTAACAACAGCATCTGTTTTTTTAACTGATTGTTTCTTTTCTTGTACATTGTTATCACTCTGCAAAGTCTCACCCTTTGGGGGAGATTTAGAGGGGGCTTCTTTTTTAACTACTTCTTCAATGGTTATTTTAGCTCGTTGTTCATACTTCACTTCATTCACCAAATCACTCACCATCGCTTTCATTTCTTCTAAAAACAATTGTGGATTGTATTCACCTTTTTCTATTTGTCGCAGCTTCTTCTCCCAAATACCAGTTAATTCAACCGACTTGAGCAATTCATTATTAATGGTTTTTATTAATTCAATACCTGTGATTGTTGGTATTAAATTCTTTTTTTGACGCGTTACATAACTGCGTTTAAATAACGTTTCAATAATATTGGCTCTCGTAGAAGGTCGACCGATTCCATTATCCTTCATTAACTCTCTTAACTCCGCATCATCTACTTGCTTTCCTGCTGTTTCCATGGCTCTTAGCAAGGTTGCTTCGGTATGTTGTTTAGGCGGTTGCGTTTGTTTTTCTTGTAAATCAGGAATATGCTTTCCTTTTTCACCTTTCACAAATAAAGGCATTGTTTGCACATCGTCATCTTTTTCATCAGACTCCTTTTTAGGATATAACACACGCCATCCTTCTTCTAAAATCACTTTACCAGTAGCTGTAAATTCATTGCCATCTACATCTCCCAAAACAGTGGTATTAGAAACGACACAATCAGGATAAAATGCTGCTACAAAACGTCGGGCAATCGCATCATATACTTGCTTCTCCGCTATTGGCATGCTGGAATATGGCTCTATGCCTGTTGGGATAATGGCGTGATGATCTGTTATTTTTGTATCATCAAATACTTTTTTACTTTTTCGAATGGGCTTATCTAATAAAGCTACCGTATATTTTCCGTAAGGCCGCATATCCTGCAAAATTTGTTTTATTTTAGGATGCATGTTTTCAGGCAAATATGTAGTATCAACTCTGGGATACGTTACTAATTTTTGTTCGTATAATTTTTGAATATGTTTTAATGTATCATCTGCTGTAAAATTAAATTTCTTATTACACTCTACCTGAAGGCCTGTTAAATCAAACAAAGGCAAAGGGTGTTCGTTTGCATTCTTTTTAATAGACGAAACAATCTCAAATTCTTTATGTTTTATTTCTTCTAAAATTTTTACAGCATCTTCTTTAACCGTAAATTTTCGTTTAGTCGAATTAAAAATAACTTCTCGGTAATTTGTTTTTAATTCCCAATACGTTTCCGATTTAAAATTTAGAATATCATTATACCGATTTACAATCAACGCTAATGTTGGCGTTTGTACACGACCAATAGATAACACGCCTTTACCGTTTGCATACTTAACCGTATACAGCCGACTCGCATTCATGCCTAATAGCCAGTCGCCAATGGCTCGTGCATTTCCGGCGGCATACAATAAATCGTAAGCCGAACCTTCTTTTAAATTTTGAAATCCTTCTTTTATTGCTTCATCTGTCATCGATGAAATCCATAACCGTTTAACAGGCTTATTACATAAGGCTTTCGCGAGCACCCAGCGTTGTATCAATTCTCCTTCAATACCGGCATCACCACAATTAATCACTTCCGTACATTGAGCAATAAGGGTTTGCAACACCGAAAATTGTTTTTGTACGCCCGAATTATCAATCAATTTAATTTGAAACTTAGGCGGAATCATCGGTAAAAAATCCAGGTTCCAACGTTTCCAATCATCACTATAATCGTCGGGTGATTTGAGAGTACAAAAATGGCCAAATGTCCAGCTGATTAAATACCCATTACCTTCATAAAACCCATCACGGCGATTATTTGCACCTAGGATACGCGCTATCTCTCTTCCAACACTGGGCTTTTCAGCAATACACAATTTCATATTAATTTAAAGTTTTAAGAGTTTCAAAGTTTTGAAAGTTCTATATCTATAAAAAATAAGTGGATAGAGAATGTTCGCATAATAATATTTCTTTAGAACTCTATGTTAAGAATGGTTTTGTAACTTCTCTATTAAGTGAATGTCTCTCATATCAATTGAAATACTGCCGTCTTTATTGGGGATTTGTTTAATTGGTGTGAACTTAGCATTCCAAACAACTTCATTTGCTTTATACGAAATACGAGAAAATACTGATTGAGATATGGTATCATTAATAGATTTAATCGCCGCAATAAATTCAGCATCACCATCTAATAATTCTTGCTCAGTTACACCAAATAAAGGGCTTCTATCATCAATCGGATGCACAATAGTCCAACTAAAAGCTAAGTAACTAATTCGTTTACGTTCCAATTCCAGCGTGTGAAATTCGCGCTTTTTTGTTTCTTTATTATTAATCGTCATGGATAATTCACATTCATTTTCAATCAATTCATATTGTCCTTTATTTCCTAATCTAAACATAAAACCTGTAATGTCCTGATAAGGAGCGATCACGGCATCATTACTATATTCAATATCTGCTTTAGGGCGAGAAAACCGACCATATAAAATACCAGTTGCCAACGCAAAGCCTAATAATCCAAACATCGATTCAATAGCTGCAACAGAACTAATAATTGTATGATTTGGGTAAATATGTCCATAACCCACAGTAGTAAGGGTTTGCGCACTGAAGAAAAATAATTGTAAAAAATCATCAATGCCACAGCATAGTTTTAAACCACCAAATTTATCAGCACCAATCACATAATAAAGTAACGCAAACAAGGTATTAATAACGATATAACCGCATATTACGAGTGTTATAAAACGAATCCATGAAGTTGTTATTAACCAATGATACACGTCGAAACCCGCATATCTATTGGCTATTTTTCGTTTAATATTTAATGACCCATCGCGGTTTAAAAATCGAACAGACGTATTATAGTTTTTGGTTCCAAAACCTAACTCTGTTTCTACTCCCCTTTTTTTGTTGTTAAATATCTCTTTAATCATACCTTTGTTTAATGGAATCTAAAGGTAAATATTATTGGTTGTTATTGATGATACCCGCTGTGTTTGTAGCATGGTTTTTTATTACAAAAAACGAACAAAAACCAATTAGAACCTTAGCTTATTTTGGCAGAAAAAACACAGTGCAAAAAGGCGATACCAATTACCACACCGTAAAGCCTTTTTACTTCGTGGATCAGTATAACGAAAAAGTAACTGAAGAAACCGTAAAAGAAAAAATATACGTGACTGATTTTTTCTTTACCACCTGTCAATCTATTTGTCCGGTGATGAGCACCCAATTAGAGCGGGTTTACAAAGCTTTTGCCAATGAACCTTCTGTATTAATTTTATCTCACACTGTAGAGCCTGAAATAGATTCAACAGAAATTCTCATGCAGTACGCCAAATTACATAATGTAACCAATAAGCAATGGCTGTTTATAACTGGAGATAAAAAGCAGTTATATGACATGGCTCGAACTGGTTATTTATTAAATAATGAAATTGGGAATGGTGATGCTAATGATTTTATACACACTCAGAACTTTGCACTGATTGACAAAGAAAGGCATTTGCGAGGCTTTTACGACGGTACAGATTCCGCAGAAGTATCTCGATTGATTATAGACATTAAATTATTATTAGAAGAATATGTTTACAAAGAAAAACATCCATAATTACTTTTTTGTTGCTTTTATGTTTGCTTCGGTTATCCTCAATGCGCAACAAGTGGCCGTGTATAAAATTGACAATTTACTGAAACGCATACATAATACGAGCGATACAACTTATGTCGTTAATTTTTGGGCAACCTGGTGTAAGCCTTGTGTAGCAGAACTTCCTGAGTTCGAGAAATTACACATCGATTACAAATCAAAAAAAGTAAAAGTAATTTTAGTGAGCATGGATTTTAAAGAAGAACTTACTAAGCGCGTAAAACCATTTTTACAAAAAAATAAATACACCTGCGAAGTCATTTTATTAGATGAAATAAATGGCAATGATTTTATTAATAAAATATCAGAGCAATGGAGGGGCGCTATACCAGCCACACTCATCACTAAAAACAATAAAACGCATTTTGAGTTTTACGAAAAAAAACTGACTTATGATTTTTTGGTAGAAAGGGTGAAATAAAAAACATTAACCAATTTACCGTAATGTCTATTCTATTATTAAGCAGCCACCGAAGCAGGCTTACCCAATACATAAAGCAATTTAGCATGTGCTGCAACTGCACCAAAAAAAGTCTTTTTTGAGTAATAAGGTAAGTTAAACTCTTGAGCCGTTTGTCTAATAATTGGCGCTAATTTTTTATAATGAACATGGCAAATGTTTGGGAACAAATGATGTTCTACTTGGAAATTTAATCCGCCAACAAACCATGAGAAAGCCCAACTTTTTGTAGCAAAATTAGTCGTTGTTTTTAATTGATGCGCTGCCCAATCATCTTGCATATTACCAGTAGAATCAGGCAAAGGGAATTCTGTCAAATCAACCACATGAGCTGGTTGAAATATCAACGCTAATATTAACCCACATGTAAAATGCATAATTAACCAACCAGCAACAATTAAGTACCAAGGTTGATGAATCAATAAAATTGGCAAGCCTAAGCTGTAGCTTAAATAAAATATTTTATTTAAGATTAATAAATACAACTCTTTTTTGAAAGTTGTTTTCTTAATTGCTAATAAGCCCATTTTATTATAACGTACTAATTGCATGAAATCCTTTGTAGTAGCCCACATCATCGTCATCATGCCATAAAAAAACCAGGCATATAAAAACTGAAAACGGTGAATCTTTTTCAATTCAGCATGCGGTTCAAAACGTAAAAACCCTGGAGGCGCTATATCTTCATCGTGCTCATGAATGTTTGTATAAGTGTGGTGTAAGGTATTATGTTGTAATTGCCAGTTAAGAGAATAACCTCCAACAAAATTCATACTACGGCACATTAACGCGTTTAACTTAGCATTACGAGCATAAGCGCCATGGTTGGCATCATGCATAATAGACAAGCCAATGCCACTCATTCCTACACCGGCAATTATCCATAATATGGATTGCACCCAAAAACCATCAAAAACATTTAAGATAAGAAGAATGAAAGGTGTGAAATAAAGGGTAAACATAAAAATGGATTTGATAACCATATTGTAATTACCGTAACGAGAAATATTGTTTTCTTTAAAATATTCGTCTACTCTTTTTTTAGCTGTTAAATAAAAGGAACGATTTGCATTGTTAAATCTGATTGAATGAGTACTCATTGTATATGTGTTTAATTAATATTAAAACGTGAATACAAAGATAAGGTTTAAACAAATAATAGTCAAAAAATATAATTTTCTGATTATCAATTATTTACATATTTAATGTTAAAATTCATATATTACAATTATGATTTAATCGCCAGCTTCAGATTATAAAGGGGTAAAATCATAGCGGCCAAATCTTGTATTTCCACAATCGTATTTTGTTTTCCAAACGAAAAACGAATACAATTTTCTGATTCAACCTTGCTTAGCCCCATAGCCATTAATACATGTGATGGCTCTGCATTAGCTGATGTACATGCGGAGCCCAAAGAAACGGCGTATTTTGTTTTGATTTGAGAAAAAACCGTACTTCCATCTTTTAATGCTGGGAAATATAAATTTGATGTATTATATAAACGATGGCGAGTTGAGCCATTAATAAGCATTTCGGGGATTTCTAATAACTGATGTTCTAAAAAGCCTCGTACTTTAGAAACATGCATGTTTGTGTCCCAAAATTCCTCAGTTGCTATTTCGCAAGCCTTACCTAAACCAACAATACCGGTAACATTTAATGTTCCGCTCCGTTTGCCTAACTCGTGCTGACCACCATGAAACAAAGGAATCAAAGTAACCCGTGGATTTTTTCTCCTCACATACAATGCCCCTACTCCTTTTGGCCCGTATAGTTTGTGTGCCGATATGCAACACATATCAAATCCCATTTCATTAACATCAATGGGTAATTTACCCGCCATTTGGGTTGTATCGCTCATAAACAAAGCCTCATGCCTGTGGGTTATTTGCGCTATTTTTTCAACATCTTGTAAAACACCCGTTTCATTATTAGCAGCCATGATGCAAACTAGTATGGTTTTATCTGTAAAGCTATTAGTAAGTTCATCCAAATCAATACGACCTTCTCTATCTACAGTTAAGTAGGTAATTGTTGCGCCTTTTTCTTCTAAGTAAGCGCAGGTATCTAATACGGCCTTATGTTCGGTTTTACAGGTTATAATATGATTTCCTTTTGTATGATAGGCTTCGAAAGCGCCTTTCAAAGCCATATTAATAGATTCGGTTGCTCCCGATGTAAAAATAATTTCAGAAGTTTCTGCTCCTATAAAATGAGCAACTTGCCCGCGAGCTTTATCAATGGCGCCATTTGCATACCATCCAAAAGCATGTGTATGGCTCGATGCATTGCCAAAATGTTCCGTAAAAAAAGGAAGCATTTCTGCTAAAACACGCTCATCTACAGGTGTGGTGGAGTTATAATCTAAGTAGGTCACTTGTTATGAATATTTGATTTTGAATGATATGTTTTGTTTTTGCAATACAAATTTGAATCAGTTACTGATATGTTTTTTTCTAAATCAATATCATTTAAACTTTTGATGGCTCCCCATGCAAATATTTTTTCAAAAAAAGGGAGCAATTTATGATTCTTTATTTGCTCGTAAAAATACACTTCATGCTCTTTCTCTTTTATACCCATGTCGTAAAACAAGTGATCGTGCTTGGTAATTCCCAATTCATTAAAATAATGTTTGATGTGAAAATACTCGCAAACATTGCCACTTTCCAAACGTCCGGCAAAATAAAAAGGCATAAACCAACCTATCACATAACAGCCATAGCAGATAATTTTCCCTAACACTTCAAAACGAAATTCATAATAAGCTGAAATAGGAATATCATATTCTTTCATCACATTTAAAACTTCAGTACGATGGTTCCATTCATCTATTTCAATTTGCTTAATCGCTTTTTTTTCTTCGTCTTTTTTTACACAATTCGCATGTCCCTGATATGCATAAGCAGCGGCTTTTTCGGCTGAATAAGCCATCTGAAGCGATTTTACTAATGAGGGGTGCTTTAGTAACATTTTAATTTAATTAGTGTTGTATAAAATCTTATTATATAAAAAATCGTAAAATTTCAAATTTGTATTAGTCCATTCTATCCCTTCATTCCATTTACTAATACCTGTACCTTCAGTCCCTCCTGTCTCTTAAGTCCCTTCTCTCCCTTCAGTCTAATGAGTCCCTTCCCTACATTTTATCAGGAACATCTATTCCTAAGCACAGCATACCATTTTTAATAATGGAAGACGTTGCTACAATTAACATAATTCTAAACTCTTTAATGGCAATATTCTCTTCTTTTAAAACAGGACATTCGTTATAAAACTGATTAAAAACTTTTGTTAAGTCATAAATATAATTAGCTACAACAGCTGGATTCAAGGTACTTGCCGACTCTTCTAATACTTTTGCAAAATCATACTGCTGCTTAATCAAATCTTTTTCTTTGTCATGTAATTCGATACCCTCTTTAATTAAAATTGATGAAGTATCATTACCAAACTTTCGTAAAATAGATTGAATACGCGCATGAGAATATTGAATAAAAGGCCCGGTGTGCCCATTAAAATCAATACTTTCTTTAGGATCGAATAACATTTTCTTTTTAGGATCAACTTTTAAAATAAAATATTTTAAAGCGCCCATTCCAATAGTGCGGTATAAATTTTCCAATTCATCTGCTGTAAAACCCTCTACTTTGCCTAATTCTTCTGTGGTTTGCTTGGCTGTAGCAACCATACCGTCAATTAAATCATCGGCATCAACAACAGTACCTTCACGACTTTTCATTTTTCCTTCAGGTAACTCTACCATTCCATACGATAAATGATAACACTCCTTTGCCCAAGCATATCCTAGTTTTTCAAGGATTTTAAATAATACTTTAAAATGATAATCTTGTTCGTTACCTACTGTATATATCATTT
>JAYVDU010000459.1:0-3212 GCA_043749245.1 Bacteroidota bacterium
AAGATAAACATTACCTGATTGCTATCGGATAAATATTGTGGGCATACGATGTGGTAAATAAAAAAACAATAAAATCTACGCATGAAAATAATTACATACAATGTTAATGGATTACGAGCAGCCATAGGGCACGGATTATTAGGGTGGTTAAAATCGACTAACCCAGATGTGCTTTGTTTACAAGAAATTAAAGCCACCCCCGAGCAAATTAACGTTAAGGATTTTGAAGATTTAGGTTATCACTTAAGTTGGTATCCCGCTCAAAAAAAAGGATATAGTGGCGTTGCTATTTTTAGCAAAGAAAAACCTAAACATGTTGAGTATGGCTGTGGTATGGAAGCATACGATTTTGAAGGCAGAATTATTCGAGCCGATTTCGAGCATTGTTCTGTCATGAGCGTTTACCATCCCAGCGGAAGTAATGAAGATAGGCAAGGGTTTAAAATGCAATGGTTGTCTGATTTTCAAAACTACATTAACGATTTAAAAACAAAAATTCCGAATTTGGTATTGTGTGGCGATTACAATATTTGCCATAAAGCAATAGATATTCATAACCCAAAAGCGAACGCTAATACATCCGGTTTTTTGCCCGAAGAACGTGAATGGATGGAACAATTTATGCAATCTGGATTCACGGATTCTTTCAGGCGCTTCAATCAAGAACCGCATCAATACAGCTGGTGGAGTTATCGTGCCGGCTCTCGTGGCAAAAATTTAGGTTGGCGAATCGACTACAACTTAACAGCCAATCATTTAGATAAACACTTAATGCGATCTGTTATTTTACCTGACGCAATCCATAGCGATCACTGTCCAGTTTTATTAGAATTACAATTTTAATAATTTAACTAATTATTTTAGGGAATTTAGATTTAAAAGCTATATTTGTAGATACTATAATTTACTATTTTTAGCATGAGAAAAATATTCATTCCACTAATTGCAATCGTATTAACTTTAGGAGTAGCATCTTGCAACTCTTGTTCAGGTGATAAAAAAGATAACCATGACGGCTCAGAAGCCAAGGGGGGAGTCTATATGGGAGGCGTCATGCGTCTTAATGAAGTGGAGGCTTTCAAATCTCTTAACCCAATAAGTATTAATGAGGTAGTGAGTTGGCATATTGGAAGTCAATTATTTGAAGGTTTAGTAAAGTTTGATAACATTGATTTGTCTGTAAAGCCTGCTATTGCCAGCCGTTGGGATATTAACGAAAACCAAACAGAATGGACTTTTCATATTCGTCAAAATGTATTTTTTCATGCCGATGCTTGTTTTGCTGACGGAAAAGGACGAGTTTTAACTGCAAACGATATAAAGTATTGTTTTGATAAATTATGTACATCTGATGCCAATAACGCACAGTTTGATGTAACATTTAAAGATCGCGTGGTTGGTGCAAATGAAGCATTTGAGTCTTCGAAAGCAGGTAAAAATATTGGCGTATCTGGAGTTAAAGTAACAAACGATAGCACATTAATAATCTCCTTAAAACAACCATTTGCAGGTTTCTTAAATATTATAGCAATGCCAGGATGTTGGATTTATCCAAAGGAAGCCATTGATAAATACGCTCAAGACTTCCGTATTCATCCAGTTGGTGCTGGCCCTTTTCAGTTAGAAACTGTGAAAGAAGGTGAAGTTTTAATCATGAAAAAGAATCCTAATTATTATGCAGTTGATAAAGACGGGAATAAATTACCTTATTTAGAAGGCATTAAATACACATTTATTCGTGAGAAAAAAGCAGAGATTTTAGAGTTCAAATCTGGGAACTTAGATATGGTATATCGTTTACCAGTTGAAATTTTCCATGAAATTATGGGAGATTTAGAGCACGCTAAAGATCGTAAGACAGATTTTCAAATCATGAATTCTCCAGCATTTAATACCAATTATTTAGGCTTTAATTGCTCTAGCACCACATTCGCAAAAAAAGAAGTCCGCCTAGCATTTAATTATGCAATTGATAGACATAAGATAGCTAATTTTACGATACAAGGAGAAGGCTCTTCTGCTGATTATGGCATTGTGCCTTATGTTGACGCGTTTGAAAAGGATGGTTATAATTTTAAAGGATTAAAAGGATATACATTTGATGCTCAAAAAGCAAAAGAATTTATGAAAAAAGCGGGTTACCCTGATGGTAAAGGCTTCCCTAAATTAACTTTGCAAATTAACAGTGGCGGTGGTGATAGAAATATTTTAGTTGCAGAAGTAATTCAAAAAATGCTGAAGGAAAATATAAATGTTGATATAGACATTAATACAGTTCCTATGGCCG
Organism: Bacteroidota bacterium; assembly: GCA_043749245.1. Lineage (GTDB taxonomy): Bacteria > Bacteroidota > Bacteroidia > B-17B0 > Aurantibacillaceae > UBA4416. Next base: position 2,288 of record JAYVDU010000459.1, read on the forward strand.
AACATATAGAGCATTTGCAATTAGGTAAAGCTGATTTTTTCCGTTTAGGTTGGGTAGCTGATTATCCAGACCCGGAAACATTTTTAACTATTTTCTATGGTAAGCATCTTCCAGCTAGCGCAACAGAGAAAACCTATATTAATTACTTCCGTTTCAAAAATGAACGTTTCGATTCATTATTTGCTGCTTCATTTACAGAATCAGATAAAGCAAAACGTTACGAATTATTATCGCGTGCCGAGCAAGTTGTATTAGATGAAGCTGCTTTTATGCCAATATTCTATGATGAAAATTTCCGCTTGGAACAATTAAACGTCCGTAATTTCCCTGAAAACGCTATGAATTATATGGATTTATCAGTGGTGTATTTAATACCTAAAGATAAAATGCCTAAAAAATAAGTTTATATTTATTTCTCAAAAGCCCGTTTAAGAATTTCTTAAACGGGCTTTTTAATGATTTAAAAAATTAATTTCATGAAAACAATCATTGTTGTCCGACAAAAAAAGATGCTAATTAGAGCCTGCTCAGTAACTAAAAAATTGGGTAATATCAATACTTTTAAGATGTTTTCTGCAAATCATCTGCAAGGTAAATAGTTACAAAACGTTAGTAAAACCGTTATATTATTCTGCATTAAAATTATGTTTATTGAGCCTGCCGAAGCATGGTTACTGGGCCTGCCGAAGTATGTTTACTGAGCCTGCCGAAGTACTGCATATGTTGGTAAAGGTGCGGTAGGCTTTGCTAAATCGGTGTGAAATCCTAGTTTTTCAGGCGCAGCTGAAGCGCTGTATGTGCGAGGAATTGCGAAGCACTCATATGCGCCAAATTAAAAAACAATAAAAACGTTAATAAAAACGGATTTGGCGATTTAGCTTGTCACGCCTCGGCGTGATTGCTTCTTTTTGATTAAGCAGAAAGA
>JAYVDU010000460.1:0-3203 GCA_043749245.1 Bacteroidota bacterium
CGCCGCTCTTTAGAAACTAGCTCAAGGCCGTTTTGAAAAACAAAAATAAAAAATTAATATTTAATTTGCAATTTAACACAGAATCTATGTGGTTTAAATAAACTCTGAGTTCTCAGTGCCTCTGTGGTGAAAAACAAAACCATTTACCAACCAGCAATTTCCCAAGTGCCCTGGCAACGCATCACTTGTTCGATGATGTCGCGAGCACAGGTTTCTCCGCCATTTCGGTTGGAGATGTAAATACTAATCTGTTTAATTTCGTGTGCTGCATTATTAGGACAAGCCGCTATGCCTACGCGTTTCATAACTTCATAATCAGGCAAGTCATCGCCCATATAAACAATCTCTTCTTCGTTTAATTGATTCTCGTAGATGTAATCTTTATAACATTGTAACTTATCACTTTGCGATAAAAATATATCATCAATGCCTAAACTCATTAAGGCTTGTTTCACCGCCTGGCTGTTGCCACCCGTAATAATAGCAATGCGATAGCCTTTTTTAACAGCTAATTGCATCGCATAACCATCTTTAGAATTCAAATTACGAACGACCTCCCCATTCTCCATTACTAATACAGAGCCGGTAGTAAGTACACCGTCTACATCAAATAAAAATGTTTTAATATGATTTAATTTTTCTTTAAAATTTTGCATGTTTAGGTTTTTTGTTGGGAAACGATTAACTCCGATAATAGTTTATATACAGCGGTTAATTGTTTATCTGATTTTAATAATTCTAAATGTTTTTTCATAACCAGCTTGTCGTGTCGCATGGCGGGACCTGTTTGTGCTTGTTTTGGCGACAAGCGTGTTAGTTTTCCGAAAGCTTGCGTCATCAATGGTAACAATAACGAGGTGTCTTTTTTAGATAAGTTTTTTTTGATGATTCTAAAAGCACTATCGTATAAGGCGTTTGTAAAGTTAGAAGCAAACACGGCCGCTAAATGAAATTGCAACCGTTTTTCGGAAGTCATATTTTTTACAGTCCCCGAAACACTTGTGGCTACTGCTTTTAAAAGACTTAGTGCTTTTGTAGAATTGGCTTCAATTAATATAGGTGTGTGTTTCCAATCGATGTTATCGGCATAAGAAAACGATTGCAGCGGATAGTATACGCCAATATGCGGCGATGCTTGTTTTAAAACAGAAAGGGCTATGCTACCAGAAGTATGAACCACCAAGCCCTTTAATGTTAATGAAATTAAATGTTTAACCACTTCTTGTATGACATCGTCTTTCACGCAAATGATATAGATGTCTGCCGTTGAGTCTATTTTCACATATTCCGAAACCAATGCACAATGATTTGTGTCCGCCAAGCTTTTTGCTTTAGCTGTTTTGCGGTGATTAAATACTTGCGTGATGTTTATTGTTTTGTTAAGTTGCAGTGACCGTGTCACGTGATGGGCTAAATTGCCGGCACCAATTATAACTATGTTTAAGGGAGCATTCAAATAAACAAAAATTTACTTTATAAATAAATAGTACCCAGGAGGAGACTCGAACTCCCACGTCTTGCGACATACGCACCTCAAGCGCACTTGTATACCATTCCAACACCTGGGCAAACAATAGTGTAAAAATGCTAAATTTTTTTTAGATTAGAGCTCATAATTTGAACTCAATTTCAACATATTTAAAAGAATACTGGTTGCTGTGCCTTATTTTAGCGGTTGGCATCGCCTTTCGTTTTATTCCTATTCAATGCTATCAATTTAGTCATGATGAGTTGAGTGGGCTAAGCCGCACTATTTATGGGTCTTTTGGCGATGAACTCAAATTTGGTGTGGAACAAGATACGCATCCAGCATTGGTTCAGGTATTTTTATGGCTATGGGTAAAATCAGTTGGCTATAATGAGATCGCTATTAAATTACCATTTTTAATGTGTGGTGTATTATCTGTTTGGTATATCTATCGTTTAGGAAAAGATTTTTTTAATGCGCGTGTAGGCTTGGTGTCGGCTACAATCTTATCCTTTTCATTCATTTTTTTAGTTTACAGTTCATACGCGCGGATGTATATAACGGGTGTTTTGTTTTCTATTTTGTTTTTGCATAGTGTCTTTCATATTTTATTTACTGAGCAACTACATAAAAAACAGTATGTGTGGTTTGTTGTGTTTGGATTGTTATGTGCGTATAATCATCATTTGAGTTGTTTTTTTGCGTTTACGGTAGTAGCATTGTCTTTGTGTTATATCAATAAGGAACGCTTGTTATCATATTGCTTAGCGTGTGTAGTAACCATTTTATTGTATATCCCGCACTTATCTATTACTTTATCTCAATTTTCGGTTGGTGGTATAGGTACTTCTGTTGGGGGCTGGTTGCCGCCACCACGGAGTAACGAAATTTATTTCTTCATCAAAACGCTTTTGGGATGCGGTATTTCAGGCATCATTAACATGCTATTGTTTTCAGGCATCATCATTGTTTCTATTTTCAAATTAATACCAATTACAAAAAAGCAATTATTTTTGGGTTGGATTTTTGTTTTAAATTATACAGTTATTCATTTGTATTCGGTTTATAAAAATCCTATTCTTCAAAATTCCTGTTTATTATTTTCGGGTATTTGTTTTATTTTATTTGTTAGTTCTTTTGTTTCTTTTTTATCTAAAAAACAAGTGACGCTGTTTTGCTTGTTATTAATGGGATTGATGAGCTTTCAAACCCTTTACAAAAAACATTATTTTACGAAAGTTCATGTACATGATTTCGAATCGCAATGTAAAACGACACTCGATATGCAAAAACAAGTTGGTAACAATAAGGTTGCATCGCTGTATGTTGCCGAACCATTTTTTGTTTATGTGTATGAAAAAAAATACCACACGCGAATTCATTATATCACAACTTCTGATACATTGATTAATAACAATCATAAATTGAAGCAGTATTTAAAAAAACTAAAAGAACCATACCTTGTAGTAGGCGCTGTTAATCCCGAACAGATGTTGTTGATTAAGGAACAATACCCTTATCTTGTTTCTCATCAGGAAGATTATTTCAGAAATACATCAGTGTTTTCTAAAGAGTATAATGGTAATGTCGATGTTTCCATAATTAGTGCCTTATCCTTATTTAAAGATGCGGATAAAATGACAATTGTATCAAAACCATTTACACACCAAGGCGAAACATTAGATTTAAATTTAGAACAAAAAGATGATGAGTGGCCCTTTAATTTAAAATTGCC
>JAYVDU010000461.1:0-10473 GCA_043749245.1 Bacteroidota bacterium
GCTTTGCTTGGGGGTTTTTTGTTGTTTTAAATTTTAATGGCAAATATATGGTTCGTCATTGCGAGGTACGAAGCAATCTCAAACAATACTATACGTGAGATTGCTTCGTAAAGGAACACTCGCAATGACGTATAATCAGGCATTAACATTTATAAACTCTATATTTTACTTTTTGAATATCTGTACGCAACTAATAAAAATCTTAGTAAATCTGCGTTCTAATATTTGAATATTAAATAGTACTTTTATAACAATGATAGACCGTCAACGCGTAGAACCATTTTCGAAACTTGAACTACTTGCTAAACAAGTGGTAGAAGGCTTTATTACGGGTTTACACAAAAGTCCGTTTCATGGCTTTTCTGTTGAGTTTGCAGAGCATCGCATATATAATAACGGAGAAAGCACTAAGCACATTGATTGGAAATTATTTGCCAAGACCGATAAATTATTTGTAAAGCGTTACGAAGAAGAAACGAACTTACGTTGTCAAATTATTATTGATACATCTCAATCGATGTTGTTCCCTTTAGAAACAACGAAAGAAACGCCTTTAAATAAATTATCATTTTCGGTTTACGCTGCAGCCGCCTTAATTGAATTATTAAAACATCAGCGTGATGCCATAGGATTAACCTTATTTGATTCGGAAATACACAAACATTTTCCTGCAAAAAGCAATCCTACTCAGCAAAAAATCATGTATAGTGAGTTAGAACAGTTATTAGAACAAAAAACATTTCCGGAAGTTTCTACAACGCAATCAGCTAAGGCGTTGAGTCAGGTAGCTGAGATTATTCATAAACGCTCATTGGTGGCTATTTTCAGCGATATGTTCGAAAACCAATCTCATTTAGATGATTTATTTTCATCCTTACAACATTTGAAATATAAAAAACACGATGTGATTTTATTTCATGTGACTGATAAAAAAATGGAATTGGATTTTGAATTTGAAAATCGTCCCTATCATTTTATCGACATCGAAACAAAAGAAGAAATTAAGCTTAATCCTACACAGGTAAAGGATATGTATCTTCAAAAAATACATGAATACACGGAAGCCTTGAAACTTAAATGCGGACAATATAACATTGATTTTATAGAGGCTGATATCAACAAGGGCTTTGACGTGGTTCTTCAAGGCTATTTATCCAAACGGAATGCCTTGCTTAAATTGAGGTAATAAGGATTTTGTGAATGTATTGTTATAAGGTGTTTTTATTTTACTAATGCCCACTTATCTCCATTTTTATATTCATAAGATATTATTCCTGACTTATCTGTCCAATAAACGTAAGAGATATCATTTGAATCTCTTACTGTTGTTATGTCAAACTTAGGTATCTTATAAATTTGTTCACTGTATAAAGAAGAGAATTCTTTTGTCTTTTGCCTATCTCTGTCTATGCTTCCAAGAAAATTATTAAAATAAATTGTTTCCTCTATTTCATTTTTTGTTTTTTGATAAATCGTTAGAAAAGAGTTGTCATAATAAATTGTTTCAGGCTTTGAAAAGTCCTTATACTTAACATAAGCTACTTGAGGATTATACAATCCTGTATTTTCATCCCAACCTTTTTAATTATATTCTTTGATATTATTGCAAACTTTTTTGTTTGTCCAAATTCGTTTTTAAAAACCAACGTGTCATTTATCTTATAAATGTTATATACCGTCAAGTCTTCGTTCTTAAAACTAATTTTACAAGCAGTAAGAAAAAGTATTAAAAAGAATACAATAGAAATTATTCTAACTTTTTTACTTTTCATAGTTTCCCAGTTTGATTTCTAAATGCTTCCATATAGCTAACAATTTATCAGAATTCTTTGAAACTGCTTCATACTCTAACTTTCCTTTGTTTGTCAGTTCATAACGTTTACCATTCTTAAGGATAAGTCCTTTATTTGTAAGCCAAGCTATAGATATTTGCAATTCTTTTTGTGTCGGTACTGCATGATTAATTCCATCTGCAACCATAGAGATTCCGTTGATGTCGCTCGGCTCAGTATTAGTAGCAAGAGCTATTGCTAAAAATATCCATGATATGATTTGTTCTTCTGTCATAAAATTGCTATTAATTTTTAATAGTTAACATTTATAATGTTATAAATTTTAAAACAATTAAAGCCCAACCATTTGTTGTTTTTCGAAATCCCACACCTTAAGCTTAAAGCAAGCCATCACATCTTTGGGTTTCAGTGATGTTTTTTTAGGATGCTGCAATTCGGGGAAAGCTGCCATAACTTCAGGCAAACGATAAAAAGGGATACGTGAATTCAAATGATGTATATGGTGATATCCAATATTTGCTGTAGCCCAACGCAATGGCCAACTCAATTCCATATAGCTTGATGAGTCTAAAGCAGCACCTTCGTAGGTCCACTCTTCATTACCCACAAAGGCAACGCCCGGAAAATTGTGTTGAGCATAAAATGCATAAGCACCCAAAGCGCCTGATATAAAATGAGGAATGGCACATAATAAAATCCAGGTTTGCCAACCTAAAAAATAAAACACGGCTATCTGGTAGGCGAAATGAAGTATCAAGGCTACTAAGGAATCAATATGCTTACTAAAGCGGTTGATAATAGATTGAACACACATACCATACATAAAAGCGAAAATGTATCCAAACAAAATAGTTAAAGGATGACGGATGAATAAATAATACCTCTTCTCGCCCTTACTTAATGTCACAAACTTTTGTTTGGTGTAAATTGGATAAGAACCAATACTGGCGCTAAACAACTTAGAGTTGTTTTTATGATGATAATCGTGACTTCTGCTCCAAATGCCTGAAGGAGCCAATACATAAAATCCAAAAATGGTAAAGATGATAGTCGCTAAAGGCGATTTATCTAATATGGCTTTATGCTGATGATCGTGGTAAATAACAAAAAAGCGAACAATAGTAAAACCTGCACCAATACTGCATAGGAGCTTAAGTATCCAATGGAAATTATAAACGGTTCCTAACAAAAAAGCAATTAAAATAAAAAGTGTAGAAATGGTAAGTACCCAACTTTTAGTTCTGTCTTCTTTTGCGTAAGGACGGGTGGCTAGTATGAGTTGTTTCCCTTGTAACATTTTGTTGTAAAGATATTATTCAAACCGAATTTCCGCAAAAAAGTTTAGTATTGTTTTTAAATATTTATAGTTTGCCAACTAAAGTTTTGGAATTGAAGTTTAAACTAGGGAGCGAAAGAAGATATCAAAGTAAAGACCTTCAAGGTTTTTAAAACTTTGAAGGTCTACCATGATTGAATAATTAAATTTTACCAACCTCAACAATCTTAAATTCAGTTCTTCGGTTAATGGCATGCTCCTCTTCACTGCAAGGTACATCACTTTTACAGTGATTTAATAAGCGTGTTTCGCCGTATCCTATGGCTTTTAAACGAGACTTATCAATACCTTTTGCAATCATGTAATCAACCGCTGCCTTAGCACGTTTTTGTGATAAAGTTAGGTTATAAGAATCGGTACTTCTTGAATCGGTGTGTGAACTTAATTCGATATTTAAGTTTTTATTGGTGTTTAATACCGAAATTACTTTATCTAAGATATTTTTACCAGAAGCATCAATTTTAAAATCGCCATAAGCGTAATATAATTTTTCGACAATGGTAATCGCCTCTTGTTTTTGTTTGTTCTTCATTTCCAATACTTGTAACCAAGGATCGTCAACCGTAAAATCACCAAAGGCTACTTTATCAATATCTAATAACTCAAATACAAATTTGCCATTTTTATCACGCTTAATTTCACGCACAACTCGTCCTCTCGAATCTGCTACTAATATCTTAGAAACATTGCTAAATCGAGGGTCTGAGTCATCTACACCAAATACATAATTTTTATCCGTTCCTAAATTTTTAAAGGTAAACTTTCCTTTATCATCAGTATTAATATCTTCAACCAATACCGAATTATTTAAAATGGACACTTTAGCGTTAGTTAAAGGCTTTTTATCCTGATCTAATAAATAACCATTCAATGCCATAATTAAATCAGCATCATCCACTAATAAGTCTTGAATAGCTGTTTTATCGGTACTTAAAATAGCAAAATGAAACTTACCTTTACTGCCCGCTTTACCAATTTTCACTTCTTTACCAGACTTGTTGGTTAAAATAATTTTTGTATCAGCTGGTATATCGCTATCGTCAATTGATAAGGTATAGTTTTGATCGATGGGTAAATTTTTAAAGGCAAAAGCACCAAACTCATTGGTCATTGTTTCTTCTACTACATCACCAAACTCATTTTTAATAGTTACTTTTTTATTAGCAACTGGTTTACTTGGACTTTCTCCATACAATAAATTACCTGCTAAGCTTAACTCGTCTTCATTATACAAATCAGGTAATCCATTGGTATTAACTGGTAAATTTTTGAATACAAATTTTTTATTACCCCCTTCTTTGTGAGTAATACGAGCTATCGTTCCGTTTTTATCGGCCAAATAATAACGCGATTTATTTTTAAGTGAAGTGTTACTTTCGTCGACCTCAGCCATATAAACTTTTTCGACATCTAAATTTTTAAATACAAAATAACCTTTATCGTTTGTTTTTGTTGAATCTAAAATAGCACCCTTATCGCTTAATAAATATACTTTTACGCCTTTTGCAGGATCATTTGTATTTTCGGTTAGTAACACGATTCCGTCAACAACAATTGATTTATTAGTGTATTTGAATGAATAGATGTCGTCACCGCCTTTTCCACCTTCTTTATTAGAAGAGAAATAACCAGTACTATCCGATGAAAACACAATACCGAAATCATCGGCCGTGCTATTTAAAAATAAGCCTTCGTTGCGATTCAATAACCATCTGCCTTCTATATTCTTTGCAGAAAAAATATCCAAATCGCCAAAGCCAGGTAAACCGTTTGAGGAGAAAAACAACATACCATCTTTTCTGATGTAGGGGAATAATTCATCGCCACTCGTATTCACATCAATGCCTAAATTAACAGGTTTATCCCAACCATCACCATTACGTTTGCACATCCATATATCTTGCCCGCCTTTCCCATCAGGCATATCGGATGCAAAATACAAGGTGTTTCCATCAGCACTTACAGATGGATGAGCACAAGAATAATCATCACTATTATACTGAAAAGGCATAGCTTTTGTCCAGTTTTTTCCAGACGCACTAGATGTATATATCTTAGCTCTGTTTACAAAATTTTTATTGCGTTTATTTATAATGTTGTTAATACGCGTAAAATAGGCAGTCTTCGCATCACTCGAAAAAGAAATAGGCCCATCGTGAAACTCTGTATTTAATTTATTTGAAAATGATTTAGATTTTAAAAAGGTATTATTTTTTATTTCACTGGAAAATACATTTAAGTAAGGTTGATTATTAGTACCCGATTCTTCAAAATCAACAATGTCAGTAACCTTTTCGCCTACATACACTAATTTATTATTAAAGAGTGTCGGACAAAACTCTGCTCGCTTTGTATTAATTTCTTCTATGTTTTTTACAGCATATTCTTTTGGTTTACTTTCCCAATATTTTATTTCTTGGCAAGATTTAAGTGCATTTTTTGCTTTTGAATCTGTTGGATAATCTTTTAAATAAGTAGAGTATTGATTTAAGGCTTCGTCATGCTTATTATTACTTTTTAATACATTACCATAATTGTAATAAGCATCTGCAGGCGCTTTTCCAATGGAAATGGCTTCTTTATAAAAGGTTTCAGCTTTACCATATTCATTCAATATACGGTAGCAATCCGCTAGTTTAATTAACTCATCTTGCTTATAGGTAGAATTCTTTTTAATGGCTTTTTCGTATGCAGGAATTGCTTTGGCGTAGCGTAATTTTTCGTAGTACTTATCTGCTTTTTTCTTTTGTGCCAGCGATATGCTTGCTGTTAAAGTTAAAACGATGATGATATAATTTGATAAATTCTTCATAACTTGATAATGGGGTAATTATTATAAATAACGAGGTGATAACATTTTTGATTTGAATGTATTAAAATCGAATCCAATCATAATCTCATGTCCGGATCCTAAAGTTCTTTGCGTGCTATTCATGCTGAAATCATACGCATAGCCTACTCGAAATTTCTCAGTTACATATACTTGAATCAGTCCTCCTAAAGTGCTTTCTCCTCTATAAAAAGCGCCAAGCCATACACGTTGTTTAATTAAAAAATTCATATTAATATCACCACTCGTAATTCCTTTTACATTTTTAATCATCAATGTTGGATTAAACACAACGCTTTCGCTTAACTTAAAGCCTTTGCTTATAATAAAAAACAAGTGCGGACTTAAATTATAATTCAAATCGTAAGATTTGGTTGTGTTTAGAATAGATATTTTTTCGTCATATACCTTTGCGCCATTGATATGCGTAGCGCTAATTCCGCAGTAAAATGAATTTGATTTTAAGAACAAGCCAGCATCCACATCTAAAATAGTATGTTGTGATTGAGGTGTATAATTAGCGGTTCCTTCATTAGGATTTTGATAAGATATTTTATTCCAATCGAAATTATAACTTACCATTCCTCCTCTGATACCAAACGATAACTTGAGCTTGTTTGTAATTGGTAATATATAAGCAAAACTACCATACACACCAACCGTTTTCTTAGGTCCAATTTGATCGGCATAACCGCTTAATCCTAAGCCTATGCGTTTCTTTTTTAATGGGCCGTGTAGACTAAATGCCTGAGTACGTGGCGCTCCATCAAAACCACTCCATTGCTGGCGCACATCTACAACAGCAGATAAAGCGTCTCTGCTTCCTGCATAAGCAGGATTGATAACCATTTGATTAAATTGGTATTGACTAAACTGTGGGTCTTGTTGCGCAAAACCTACTAATGCTGATACTGATACTAGAGTTGTAATTAATTTTTTCATTTCTTTTTTATTTTTTCACTACTATGTCAATGAGTTTTTGGTTTCTAGTTTTTGGTTTCTAGTTTCTTGTTTCTTGTTGTTTGAATTTTGTCTTATATCATTCATCATTATGTCCCTTCAGTCTCTTATATCCCTCGTATTCCTTCGTCCCTTCAGTCCCTCGTATCCCTAAAGACCCTTCTGTCTCTTTCATCTCTTACTGCCCTGTTATTTCTAACCAACCTTTTTTCGGTTCAGAACCATCATTTAAATTAATCACATAAAAATAAGTTCCATTAGGGACTACAGTGCCTTTCACTCTTCCATCCCAGGCATTGGTCAAATTATTATAGTTCGTTGTTTCAAACACAATATTTCCCCATCTATTATAAATAAAAACTTTATTATTTGTAAAACGTTCAATATGGTCGATATAGAAAAACTCATTAACACCATCGCCATTTGGTGTGAAGCCATTATATATAAAGGTGGCACAAATTGCGTTTACTTCAACGTAAGCTACCCTGTTATAAAAGCAACCATTATTATCTTTTATTATAACAGAATATGAGGTGTTAATTGTAGGAGAAACAATTTCGTTTTGATAATTACCAACGGTTGGAGTGCCACCCGTTACGCTCAGTGTAGCGGTCTCGCCAACACAAATGGTACTTGGTGTAGCGTAAGCATTAATATTTAGAGCAGAATAAACCCCCACTGAAACAGTAGTAAAATTAACGCAACCATTTAAACCTTTACCATAAACAGTATAAGTTGTATTGACTGTAGGAAATACAGAAATACTTGGATTAATTCCAAAAATGCCAACGGGTGACCAGGAATAAGTGGTACCTCCGCCAGCTTGTAAAACAGCCAAACCACCCGAGCAAATTTGTGTACTATTAGTGCTTGCCGTTATTATTGGTAAAGACTTTGCATAAATCGTAATGGTTTTAGTATCTTTGCAAGTGCCACTAACATCTGCACCCGACACTGTATAGGTAGAATTAATAGATGGAGTAACAACGATTGTATTGGTATTTGATCCTGTGCTCCAAGTATAACTATTAGCTGTACTATTAGCCGTTAAAGTAATACTTTCATTAGCACAAACCGTGGCAGTTAGTGGAGACACGTTGACGGTAGGTGTTGTATTTACATTGATAGTAAATATACTATCTGTAGTTGGACAAGCCGTATAAGAAGAGTTTGTTGCCTTTATCGAATATATAGTTGTTGTTGTGGGATTTAGTGTAAATGATGAGGTAGTATAAGAATTACTCCCCCATGTTGTGACATAATTATTACCTGGAGTTCCAAAATAATTAACAACTACTGCCCCACCTTGGTTAGTACAAATATTTGTAGCTGATATGCTCGCATTTATAATTGGCACAGGACTAACATTTACAGAAAACATTGCCGTATCTGTACAAATACCATTACTTGCAATCATTGTATATGTAGTCGATGATGTTGGATTAACGGTAATAACCGAGTTCGTGAATGAACCCGGCATCCATAAATAATTTTTAGTTGAATCACAATGAGCCGTTAAAATTAATGGAGAGCCGGCACATAATGTTGTAGTCATATTACTTGACGAAATAGGGTGAGATATTGGTGCTTGTAAACCAACAACTGAGAAGGTCTGCGTGTTTATACATCCGCCCGATACAGCTTCACCGTCAATTGTATAGGTATTAATTCCAAGGCCAGGATAAATACTTGTCCCATTTGTAATTGGAACAGGATTGGCTAATAATGTGTAATTAGTGACCCCTGTCACATTAAATGACAATTTAGTTTCTGTTGGCACTTTCATGCAAAACGGATTTGCTTGAGGTGTTATAGTAAAGATTGGCAAAGTACCTGTTGTATATGTAACCATATAAGGTACAGAGGTAATAGAGCATGTTGCACCTGCCTCGGGGGTATAAGTTATAGTAGCATAGTGTGTTGTAGCGCTAGTGGTGGTTATAGCCGGTGTTGTTTGGTTTGTAGGGCTCCATACATAACTTGGGTTTGTTATCAAAGAAGTTGTTTTAACAGATAAAGTTACTGGAGAACCTGAACAAACAATACCGCCATTGTTAGAAACCGTTGACGCCTGAGGGTAAGGATAAGAATAATTTTTGATAAGTCTCAAATTTCCACTTGAACCATAATCTCCACTAACGACAATGTCTTGTAAACTATTTTTATCAAATTGATCAATTATAAAACTAGATGGAGTAGATCCTAAAATCGGACTTATCGAATCTTGCGTTAGAACAAAATTAGGATAGGTTTGCCCTTTATTGATGTATATTTTTACACGACTTTTATATGAAGATAGAAAATCATTTATTCCATCTCCATCCATATCTTTCCATAAATAGGTTTCGCCTTGTGATGCTGGATTTATAATAAACTGCTCCGTAAAAACAAGTGTAGGCAAACCGTTCCCTTTAAATACCGAAAAGCCTTTGCCTTTGGCATATATACCTACATCCAAATTTCCATCTGCATTATAATCTTCTATTTTCATATCTGTTAAAGGCACAAAAATGTTTGTAGAAGTTAAAGTAAGAGAATTTATACTACCGCTAAATAAATTCCCTCCAACCGAATAAATGACAAGGGCTGACATTCCAATAGGCTGATAGGAAGTAAATACAGCATCTGTAAGATTGTCTTTATTAAGATCCGCTAAAGCAACTTTACAATCAGACATGTTTGAAGCAATAAATCCTACTGTACCTGTATTAGGTTGTAAGGTAAAGGTGCCTGCTACAGCATTATTTGTATAGCCCAAATATTTATATACTATAGGTTGAATTAAAAATTGATTGTAATACGATACAAATAAATCAACATTATTATCAAAATTATAATCAACAGCATCAATTGTTGCCGCTATAGTAACAGAGTTTGTACCCACAGGCGGAGCAAAGGTATTGGCAGTAATGGTCATAGATGCCACTAATGTTGTGCTTGTATTTTTATATAAAAAAATATCACCATTTAATTGTAATACAGCAATATCGGGTTTTGAATCGGCTCCTACTAAATTACCAACCGTAATATCGGCAACATTATATATAGGTTGAACAATTGGATTGATGAAATTACCGATACCATCGTTTATATAAACTTTTAATTTATTAACTGTAGAATCGTAAGCCACCAAATCATTATCTCCATCGCCATCAAAATCAGTGCTAATCACTTTGCTATAAATATGATTACTATCTATTTTTTGCTCAATCCCAAAACAAAATCCTCCCGCATTTAAGTTGTTTTGTGCCACACCTACTATGCTTATAAAGCTTAATAATGCTAATAAAATACGTTTATTATTTTTCATTTTTTTCTATTTTTTCTTTCACTGCTGAGTCACGCAGCACAAGGAGGTTTTGTTTATTGTTGAGTTACCTTGCAAGGCGGCTTTATTGGTTTAATATCGTGGCTTCAGCTATGGTCAGTTCCTATTTACTAACATTCGTTCAAACTCCAATTGCTTTAATTCAAGCTCCTATTATTTCCTTGTCAAATTTATTACTTTAATTCGAACGTCAATCACCTTAATTCAAATCCTTGTTACTTTAATT
>JAYVDU010000462.1:0-3191 GCA_043749245.1 Bacteroidota bacterium
AACAATTGAAACAGAAATATCCAAGTATTATAAAAAAGGCCAAAGTGTTGATGGTCGCGCGAGTTACTCGCCAATCATTTTGTTTAAAATGTTACTGTTACAGACCTGGTACGGATTAAGCGATGAATCTGTTGAATTAAACGTAAGAGATAGAATTTCATTTAGTAAATTTTGTTGCATTTCTATGGGTGAACAAGTTCCGGATAGCACTGTACTGTGCAGATTTAGAGGAGCTTTGAGTAATGGAAATGCTTTTGAAAAATTGCTATTAATCATTAATCAACGCTTAGAGGATAACAATTTAATGGTTACTACTGGAGCAATAGTAGATGCAAGTGTAACACCAACTTTAAGAAAACCGAGAGGTAAAAAGGAATACGAAACAGTTGTTGAGGATAGAAAAGAAACTGAAACTAAAGAATCAACTACAACAAAATTAATTGAAAAAGTAAAACCAAATGTTGATACAGAAGCGGCCTGGATAATAAAGGCAGGTAAATTACACTACTGCTACAAGCAACACACAGTAACAAATCAAGAAGGATTTGTATTAGGTATTCATACAACAGCCGCAAACGAAAGTGATGTTAAAAATTTAAAAACAGCTTTAGATAAAGTTGTGTTAAAGCCACGAACGCCGGTTTTTGCTGACAAAGGTTATGTAAGTGCAGAAAATAATATGACCCTAATAGATAAAAAATTAAAGAATAGAATTTTGAATAAAGCCGTAAAGAATAAACCATTAAACGAAATAGAAAAACAAATCAATAAAAAAATAAGCCAAACACGTTATAAAATAGAAAGGACATTTGGTTCAATAAATAGATGGTTTAAAGCGGGTACTGCCAGATATGTTGGAAAAGCAAAAATGCACTCACAACATTTAATACAAGCTATTTGCTATAACCTTTATAGGATGCCAATTATACAGGCTGCATAGCCAAAAGTGGCAAAGCCACTAAATATAAAGCCATACAAAGCCATCGTTCTTTAAAAAACTTCAATAAATTTAAAGAAAAATAAAAAATAAAAACTCAAAATAGTATTAAAAATATTAGAAAACTAATAAACCTAGTTTTGCAGTGGTCTCTTAATATGCTGTTACAAATCAAGGGGCAATAAAATAATTAGAGGTCATTTTTTTATTTTTTCTTTTGCTTAACCAAAAGAAACAAAAGTCAAGAACGAACGCCAACTCCACTATTTACAAGCTCCAATAGGCTTTGCACTATTTGCTGTAAATAGCGTAGTTCACACCGTTCGTTCACGCCTACCGCACACTTAACAACGTATGCGATAATTAATAAAACTCAATTCAACTAAAAATTATCGAAATCCATTTTTATATATAAATTATTAATTAGAAAGTTAATTACTAATTACAAAAGAAAGCAGTATCAGATAAGAAAGCCTAAAGTTCGAGGCGTGCGAAACCTCAAAAAATAGAAGTTTACAAAAGTAAATGACTGGTTTTGATATGAGCTCAACGAGGAAATTGGAGTTTTGTTTCTGATACTAACTATTTCTCCAAAGCCTCTTTCACTAATTGATTCGCCATTTTAGGATCCGCTTTACCTTTTCCTAACTTCATCACTTCTCCTACAAATAATCCTAATAAATTAGTTTTACCATTTTTATATTCTGTAATTTTTTCAGGATACTTCGCTAATGCTAAATCTACTAACTCTTGTAAAGCGCCTGTATCATTACTTTGTAAAATATCTAAACGTTGTGCGATGCTTAATGGTGCTTCTGTTGGATTTAGCATCAACTCTGGAAATAATTTTTGTGTTGCAGCCGCATTACTAATTTTCCCTTCATCAATTAAAGCAATTAAATCAGCAATGGTTTTTGGTTTTATTTTAAACTGTTCTATGGTAAAAGCATTTTCATTCAAAAAAGATTTAATGCTTCCCATCATCCAATTGGCTGCTGCTTTATAATTTTTAGTGAAAGATACTAACTCATTAAAATATAATGCTAGTCCTTTAAGATCGGTTAAATTGTAGGCATCATATTCTGATAGTCCAAATTCTTTAGTAAACTTATTGAACAAATCACTTGGTAATTCAGGCATTTGAGCCTTTACTGAATTAATATATGCTTGTGTGACGTAAACGGGTTGCAAATCTGGTTCTGGAAAATAACGATAATCGTTTGCATTTTCTTTACTTCTTAACGCAAACGTAGAACCATCCGTTGCATTGAAACTACGTGTCTCACCCGCTATTTCCTCTCCTGATTCTAATAAATCAATTTGACGTTTAATTTCGAAATCGATGGCACGTTGCACGTTACGGAACGAGTTCATGTTTTTAACCTCTACTTTTTTTCCGTATTCTTTTGCGTCTTTCAACATTACTGAAACATTGGCATCACAACGCAGCGAACCTTCTTCCATATTTCCATCGCAAATATCTAAGTATCGTACTAGTTTTTTTACCTCTGTTAAATAAATATAAGCTTCCTCACTTCCTGTAAAATCAGGCTCCGTAACAATTTCCAATAATGGCGTTCCTGCTCGGTTCAAATCAATTAATGATTCAAATGGATCGATGTCATGCATACTTTTACCCGCATCTTCTTCCATGTGAATACGAGTTAAGTTGATTCTTTTTTCGGTACCGTCTTTTAATTTAATATCAACGTAACCGCCATTACAAATAGGTGTTTTGTCTTGTGTAATTTGATAACCCTTCGGTAAATCGGCATAGAAATAGTTTTTTCGTGCAAATTGATTTTCTTCGCGAATATCAGAATGCATGGCAATACCTAATTTTACGGCAAATTCGATGGCACGTTTATTTACTTTGGGCAAGGTACCAGGGTGCCCTAAGGTAATGACACTCACGTTTGTATTTGGCATTCCACCATATTCAGCAATATCATCACTGTACATTTTTGTTTTGGTAAGCAATTGAATATGGCATTCTAAACCTATGACTGCTTTATATTTATCGTAAACGCTCATGTTTAATTTTCTTGAATAATAAAATTTAAAGATACCATTTTTTGTGTTGTTTAAAATAGTAAAACTTCGTCTTGTTTATGAAGTTTGCGCAAGTAATACCAATCATAATATATAAATAGTCCAAACCACATAGATTCTGTGTTAAATTGCAAATTAAATATTAATTTTTTATTTTTGTTTTTCAAAACGGCCTTGAGCTAGTTTCTAAAGAGCGGCGACT
>JAYVDU010000463.1:0-3172 GCA_043749245.1 Bacteroidota bacterium
TTCCCATTAATGAGCAAAGTATAAAAAATAGTATTTTTTTGGAGTAATTTTTCATCAATAAAGGCATAAAAAAAGCCACCGTAAAAGTAGCTTTTTAAAAAACAATCTAATAATAAATTATTGAATAGTACAAGTTTCATTTGTACTAGCATAACTACTACACGTAGTTTTAGCATCAGAGCTAGTTTGTGCAGGTAAAGAGTATGTTGCCGTAACTTGACCAGATGTACCTGAATTTATACATTGACAAGTATGTGTTTTTTTACACGAAGCGAAAGAAATAGCTACTAAAGCGAAAGCGAATAAAGTAATTTTTTTCATATTTATAGTTTTTAGTTTGATTGTAAAAGTAAGTCTTTTTTTCAAAAAATTAACACTCCTTATTTATTAAGAGAGTATTATAAAACTAAAAAAGCTACCATTAAGGTAGCTTTTTAAATATGAATTCAATTAATAATTATTGAATAGAACAAGTTGATCCGTACCCGGAGTAACTATCACATGATGCTTTAGCTGCAGAGCTGGTTTGGCGAGGAAATGAATATGAAGTTGCATTTCCATTTGAATCTATACATCTACATGTATGAGTTTTTGCACAAGAAGCAAAAGAAACAGCGATTAAAGCAACCGCAAATAAAGTAATTTTTTTCATTTTAAATTAGGTTTTAAGTTTATAGATCAAAATTATTATTATTATTTTGAATTACAAGTTTTTTTTTACTTTTAATGTAAAACTAAAAAAGCTACCTTATAGTAGCTTTTTTAGTTTTATTCAATACAAAATAATTATTGAATAGTACAAACTCCATAAAATGCATTGTCGTAAGAAGAGCAAGATTTTTTTGCATCTGAACCTGTTTGAGCTGGCAGAGTTGTTGTGTAAGTTGTTGAACCGTTGTTAGAACAAGAACATACGTGTGTTTTTCTACAAGAAGCAAAAGATATAGATACAAATGCAACTGCTATTAAAGTTATTTTTTTCATTTTTGTTTTTTTAAATTATTTAGTAAAAATAACTTTTTTTTTCAATATCTATTTATTTAATTGAACAAGTTCCATTAGTGCTATTATCATAAATTGAACAGGTTGATTTAGCATCAGAACTACTTTTTGCTGAAATTACTGTATTAAAGGTTACAGCGCCATTTTTAGTACATTCGCAAGAGTAATTTTTTTTACATGAAGCGAAAGAAACTGCTATAAAAGCAATTGCGAATAAAGTTATCTTTTTCATAATTTTTGATTTTAAATGATTACCGGGTAAAGATAGCTTTTTTTTAGGGGATTCCAAAAAATGTGACTGTTTAAAATACTTCGTCAATATCATTTCTTCTCACAATATCCTTGTGCGAACTATCATCATCATCCCACTTGGCAGACTGCACTGTTTTTACATTTGGTTGAGATAAAAAGTCGGCATTCTGAGTCATAGGGGTATTATTACTTGATTGATTATAATTTCCAGACCCTTCGGTATAATCCAAATCCGTAAACTTGGCGTACTGACCAATAAACCGCAAAGGCACATCTACAATTTCTCCGTGACGATTTTTTGCAATAATAATTTCTGCACGACCAATTAAAGATTGTCCATTTTCATCTTCTGTTAATCCATAATATTCGGGACGATAAATAAACATGACCATATCTGCATCTTGCTCAATAGCTCCAGATTCACGTAAATCACTCAATTGTGGGCGTTTACTTCCTCCTGGTCTGTTTTCTACTTGTCTACTTAATTGAGATAGCGCAATAATAGGAATTTCTAATTCTTTGGATAAGGATTTTAAACCACGCGATATGGCAGAAATCTCTTGCTCTCGATTTCCTTTACTATCCGGCCCTCCACTCATTAACTGTAAATAATCAATAATAATTAATTCAACCTTCTGTTGTTCCTTTAATCGGCGGGCTTTGGCACGTAACTCAAAAATTGATAAAGCTGGTGTATCATCGATGTATAATGGTGCAACTGATAACTTTTTAATCCGTTCGTTTAATTGAACAAACTCATGATTATCTAAATTTCCTTTTAATATTTTACCTTGATCAATCTCTGTTTCGGAAGAAATTAAACGTTTTACCAATTGCAAAGACGACATCTCTAACGAGAAAATAGCAACAGGTTTGTTAAAATCTACTGCTGCATTTTTGGCCATTGTAACAACAAAAGCCGTTTTTCCCATACCTGGACGAGCCGCTAAAATCAATAAATCTGATTTTTGCCAACCGCCTGTAATTCTATCTAAGGCTGTAAAGCCTGATGGAACACCAGATAAACCATCCTTTTGCTGCGCCGCCAATTCGATCTCTTCAATAGCTTTAGCAATAAGTGATGTCATCCCAACGTGCTGTTTGCGCACATTAGAATCTAATACTTCAAAAATGTGTTGCGTAGTTGAATCTAATAATTCAAATACATCAGTCCCGTCTTCATAAGCTGATTTAATGGTTTCTGTGCTTATACGAATCAATTCGCGTTGTAAATATTTTTGCGCAACAATACGAGCATGATATTCAATATTGGCAGAAGATGCAATTCTATTGGTTAAAGAAGATACATAAAAAGATCCTCCTACCACTTCTAATTCTCCAGAACGCTTCAGTTCTTGAGTTACAGTTAAGATATCTACAGGCTCAGAACGATTAAATAGCGTATAAATAGCTTTAAAAATAATACCATTTTGTTCTTTGTAAAAACTTTCAGCCGAAAGTACGTCAATAACGGAACTTAAAGCATCTTTTTCTAAGAGCATGGCGCCTAAAACAGCCTCTTCTAATTCAATAGCTTGTGGCTGAAGCTTACCGATTTCATTGGTAGCTAAGGGCGTAAATAATTTTTTACGAATTTTATTTTGGTTGTCTAAGTTTTGCATAATTTTAGTAAGGAGGGTAAAAATGCTCAATACTTTTCAATAATTGAATGTACGATTTTTTACTCATTTATCAAAGTATTCATAACTATGCTGATAACCTGTTCATAGTTTGGTCACAACGTTTACAATACCCTGATTATCAGACTAAATAATGTTAATTTGGCTAGTGTTCATAATCATGTTTTGTTAGAAAATCAACGTTAAACTTTTGAACAATGCACGTTAACAATTTGTGAAAATTTTTACATATAAAATGAAGTATACTTGAACACCAAATTTCAACTAATTTTAAAACA
>JAYVDU010000464.1:0-3164 GCA_043749245.1 Bacteroidota bacterium
ACACTTTACTGGCAAGGGCTACAGAAGCTACAGTTCAACAAATGATTAAATCGAAATTCCGCCGAAGGGGGCGGAACATCGTTTAATCCTTATATGTTAGCGGTTCGTTTTTTTTGTCAAGCTTTAACGTCATTAAATTTGTTTTGAAGAATTCTGAATAGTTCGTTAAAATTACATTTTAGCCCATTTGCAGAAATGCTAATTGGAGAACCATAACTTTTATAATTCATTTGCATAGCTTTCTTTTTGATGAAACCTTTTTGTCGATTAATGTACTCATCAGGATTTTTCACAACTAACATTAGGAACTTTTGGTTAGCAACATTTGTCACATTTATTTCTTTAATGTCGTCCCACGGAATTAGTCCCACGGAAACTCCACTTGAATTGTCCGTTACACCTTGATTATTGATAATGAGTCCGGGAGTTTTGTCAGGAAGTTTTTTTGCAATAAATATCGCACAAAGACCAAAGAAAAGTATTGCTGCAATTCCGACGGTCAAAATAAGTGTCGGATTACCAATAATTGGATTCCTGATTGTCGGCGGTTTAATGACGAACCACAGTCCAAGTGATATAAAAATAAGAGAACAGATTAACATTAAAGTCAATTTATTTTTACTTAATGGAATTTCAATTTGCTCTGTCATACGTTAAGTTTTATTGTCCAAGATAATATTATTTATTCGGTCGTCCTACAATGACCGCTAACTTATTTATACCTACCATAAACATCCGCATAAATAACAAACGTAGGTTAGCTTGGCGCAATTTTATAATGGATATTCCTATACCAAATATAACCTAATTATCATCATCCAACAAAACAGAAGCATTCTTAAAATTATCGATACTCAAATTTTATGTTTGATAACTCTATTAAAATTTGGATATTATTTTGATTAAACAGCTACCTAATTTCCCATTCTTTCCAGTCCATTTCTTCTCCGTTAAGTATTCCCAAATAACTTTGGTAACGTTCACTCGAAATGGTTCCTTCTTCTACCGCCTTTAATACAGAGCAGTTTGGTTCGTTCACATGCAAACAGTTATTGAATTTACAATTCGCACTGGCTTTATATATTTCTAAAAAGTATTGTCCAACTTCTTCTTTTTTCATCTCTACCAAACCTAATTCCTTAATGCCCGGAGAGTCAATGATATCGCCACCAAACGTTAGTGGGAATAATTGAGCAAAGGTAGTCGTATGCATCCCTTTTAAATGTGCCGAAGAAATATCGCCTGTTTTCAAATCTAATCTTGGTTCAATGGCATTCACTAATGTCGACTTCCCTACTCCACTATGCCCTGATAACAGGGTAATCTTATCTTTCAACAATGTTTTCAAAAACTCAATATCGTGTTTATCAAAGGAACTAACAGAATAGCATTTGTAACCAATGTTCGTATATAAATTCATCATTTCTTGCTGTAGTTCCAGCATTTCTTCATCCAACACATCTTTTTTATTAAAGATAATGATAGCAGGAATTCCGTATGCTTCAGCCGTTACCAAAAAACGGTCAATAAATCCTAAAGACGTGCGCGGTGCTACAATGGTAGCCACCAAAATAGCCTGATCTAAATTACTGGCAATAATATGCGCTTGCTTGGATAAATTGATGGATTTACGGATAATGTAATTTTTACGAGGATGGATATTCGTAATTTGATTATTGCCATCAATGTTACGTTCAATATCCACGGTATCTCCAACAGCAACAGGATTGGTTGTTTTTCGGTCGTCTAAGCGGATCTTGCCTTTTAAACGGCATTCGATCACCTCTGCGTTTGCGATTCGCACGGCATACCAACTTCCAGTAGATTTTACAACTAAACCTGTCATGGTGCAAAGGTATCTATTTTTTTACTTTCATGTTGTTTTCGATAGTGGATTTCTTTTTTTATTTTCTTTTTGCTTAAATCAAAAAGAAACAATCACGCCTTGGCATGACTAGTCAAAGATATGCACCACGCTCCTCTCGGAATTCTACGGATTTTACGCTACCGCTAAAACCTTGAATTCTCGATTCACCGCTACCCTGCCCGCATTTTTGACAGTCCTAAGCTCTTATTCTATTCGAAATTTCCATATAATACAATCTATTTCGTTCATTAATGTTTACTATACTTTATGGTTCAATCAGGCTCTGTTCGTCCGCACCAACCGCACCATTACCAATGCGTATAATTAGATAATAGCCAAATCGTATTAATACCAATACAATTATTTTATAATAGCCTAAATAAATTCTGTATTTTTGAAATGCAAATAAATTTTATGTCGATAGAAGTAAAAAATATCACCAAATTATACGGCGAACAAAAAGCCTTAAATAACATATCGTTCAATGTGGGAAGTAATGAAATCGTTGGGTTTTTAGGTCCAAATGGTGCCGGAAAAAGTACCATGATGAAAATTATTACCTGCTACATTCCTCCAACTGAAGGAACAGTAAGCGTTTGCGGATTTGACACCAACGAACAAAGCATTGAGGTTAGAAAACAAATTGGTTATTTGCCCGAACATAATCCCTTGTATTTGGATATGTATGTGAAGGAGTTTTTAGAGTTTACAGGTAACCTATACCGGATAAAAAATACCAAAGAGCGCGTCAAAGAAATGATTGAAATGACGGGCTTACAAATAGAACAAAATAAAAAAATTGGTGCTTTATCTAAAGGCTATCGTCAGCGTGTAGGCTTGGCACAAGCGATGATACATGATCCTAAAGTATTAATTATGGATGAACCTACAACAGGTTTAGATCCCAATCAATTGGAAGATATTCGTGCGTTAATTATTAAATTAGGGAAAGAAAAAACCGTGATGCTAAGCACGCACATTATGCAGGAAGTAGAAGCTATGTGCGATCGCGTGATTATTATTAATAAAGGCGAAATTGTAGCTAACGATCAAACACAAACCTTACAACAAAACACAACCAAACAATTAATTACGGTTGAGTTTGATAAAGAGCTTTCTTTACAAGCCATAAAATCCATTACTGGTGTGGAAGATGCTGTTTTGGTAGATAAAACGTGGAAGATCGTTGCTTCTATTGAAAGCGACGTTCGTAAAGAATTATTTAATTACGCTGTTAAAAATAATATTGGTGTATTAACCTTAAATAAAGAAGAACAGAAATTAGAAGATGTATTTA
>JAYVDU010000465.1:0-3149 GCA_043749245.1 Bacteroidota bacterium
ATCATTTACCAAACCCAAAAACACACATTATGGCAAACACCGTATTACACAAATCAAACACACGCGGACACGCTAACCATGGTTGGTTAGAAAGTTATCACACATTTAGCTTTGCTAATTATCACAACCCAGATAGAATGCACTTTGGTGTATTAAGAGTATTAAACGACGATAGAGTTGATTCGGGAATGGGATTCGGAACACATCCGCACGATAACATGGAAATCATTTCAATTCCGTTAGAAGGTGATTTAGAGCATAAAGACAGTATGAATAATGTAACCGTTATTAAAAATGGCGACATACAAGTGATGAGTGCAGGAACAGGAATCTATCATAGTGAATATAATAAAAATGCAGATAAGCTTACTAAGTTTTTACAAATATGGGTGTTCCCTAATAAAAAAGATGTAACGCCTCGCTACGATCAAATCACGTTGAAATTAGAAGATCGTCATAACAAATTACAACAAATACTATCTCCAAATAAAGAAGATGCAGGTGTTTGGATACATCAAGATGCGTGGTTTCACTTAGGAACGTTTGATAAAGATTTTGCAACTGAATACACTATTAAAAGAAAAGGAAATGGCGTGTATGCCTTTGTTATTAAAGGCGATATCATGCTTGATGGGCAACTCTTGAATGAACGTGATGGCATGGGCATTTGGGATACAGACAAAATAAGCCTCGTTGCCATGAGTGCTGGCGCTGAAATATTATTAATGGATGTTCCTATGACTACTTAAAATTTATGGATTATCCTTTGAGTGGACAAAAACGTATGTCGCATAAATTTTAACGTACTATCTAACATACTATTAGAAAAAACAGAAACTTTTACAGCAAAGAGTTTAGAAATTAATCTATATCATAGAAAAATAAAATAGTGTTTTCTGATATAATTTGTTTTGAGAGTGTCTTAATTAATTAACACGCGAACACCGTTTTTTTTCTTGGGATAACAAACAAAAAGGTTATATCAAAAATAATATTGATGTAAACAATAAAAAGGTTGTAGAGACAAACAACTCACGTTGTCTTTTTTGTGTTTAAACACACTCATTAAGGTTTCGTAGTATTTAGTACTTTTACACAGCATGGTAGTTATTGGAATACTAAAAATAGAACAAGGGGATGTGCTTCATTTAGCGCAATGTTTGAAAAAATTACCAAGTTTTATGAAAGCAAAAATTAGTAACTATCCCCGTCAAGATGATCAATTGCGTAGTGTATTAGCTCGGTTGATTTTAAAACAGCTATTACTTGAGCAGGGCTTTCATGACACTGTTTTAGAAGTTTATCGAACAGATGAATATGGTCGGCCTTTTATAAATGACGATATTGATTTTAGTATATCTCATGCAGATGATTATGTGATGTGTGCCGTTTCAAAAACAACGCGTGTGGGTATAGACGTTGAAAAAATGAGAGACATTTGCATGGATGACTATTCGATTTCCTTGTCTGATAAGGAATTAGAAGACTTAACAAATTCTACGAATCCTATTTATGATTTTTTTAGCTTATGGACAAAAAAAGAGGCTATTAGTAAGGCTAATGGTAAGGGATTAGCTATTTTGTTACCTGAAATGGAAATAGCTTTTGATACAGCCACCTGTGGACAAACCGTTTGGAATTTAAAAGAATTAGTTATTAACCCTGAATATGTCGCTCATATTGCCTTTAGTGGCTCTAATGAGCTAAAAATCAAGGAGTTTAAGTTGGCAGAATTTATATAAGTTCAGGAATCTCTGAAAATTCATTTTTCGAGGCGACTAAGTTTTTTAAAACGTAGAATACATTGGTATTTGAGGCCTTCAAAAATGTAATTCAACGATGAAAAAGGGATTAAGTAGAGGTTTCCTTAGGTAAATTTAACAAGAGATTAGTTAGCTTATTTCAATAACTACAATTAAATTTGCGCCTTACTATATTACAATTGCTAACTGAATGATTTTATTAAAAACATATTTTAAACATACTGTCTTATTGGGTTTACTGTTTTTAGCCTCAATGGGTATACACAGTCAAACGAAAGCAAAAGACGGAAAAGAGTTTCCAGCACCCAAAGACATTAAAAATTTATTATTTTATGTGCAACGAACCAACAATATAAACACGCTTATTTATCAATTAAATTATACAGATAAAAACGAGTTAAATGAAAAAGAGCCTATAAATATTTATTGGAAAAATTATAACACCGACGGAACAACCGAATCATTAAATGCCATTCAAAAAAAATATGCTTACGGAATAGAAACGCATGTATTAGATTCAGCAAAAAAATCATTCTATTTTAATTTTGTATCGTACAAGAAAAAACAAATTTTTTTACTTAAGTCGCCGATAGATAATAAATACGAGGCATTTGCAACCATTAACAATAAATTAATGTCGGTAACCCGAATTTATATCCACATTGAAGGTGGCGCTTTTTGGACACCTAAAATAAAATACATTGATGTGTTTGGTAAATTGCCTACCAAAAACGAAGAAGTAGTTGAAAGAGTTATTCCATAACTCTTTTTTTTATAATACACCTTAACTTAAAACGACAACAGCATGGTAAATATTAGAGTAGGATTTGGATACGATGTGCATCCTTTAGGCGAAGGCAGAGAGCTATGGTTAGGCGGTATTAAATTAGAGTTTGATAAAGGTTGTGTAGGGCATAGTGATGCCGATGTATTATTACACGCCATTTGCGATGCCTTATTGGGCGCAGCTAATTTAAGAGATATTGGTTTTCATTTTCCTAACGATAATCCGAAGTACAAAGGTGCTGATAGTAAATTATTACTAAAAGAAGTGGTAGACTTATTACTAAAAAATGGCTATGGCATTGGAAACGTTGATGCTACGCTGAGTTTAGAAGCTCCAAAAGTAAATCCACACATCACGGCTATGCAAAACGTATTGGCTCCAATTATGAATATTACGCCGAATGATGTTTCTATTAAAGCTACTACCAACGAAGGCCTTGGTTATATTGGTAGAGGCGAAGGCGTGAATGCTTATGCGGTGGCGTTGATTTATAAGTTAGATAAAAAATCATTATAAACCGAGTAAATAATTAAAAGGGCTCAAAAACCTTATTCTCATTGTATTTGTAATTAATTTTTAATGGAGACCTCCCCCCTGAT